>JAGQQZ010000064.1 GCA_020425915.1 Planctomycetota bacterium
ACCACCTGCCGGTCGAGGCCGTGCTCGAGCCGGCATGAGCTGGATCGAGGAACTCGAACTCGGCTGGCTCTTCACGGGCCTGACGATCCTGGGCGTGTTGTCCCTGGTCGCGACGATCGTGCTGATGCCCTGGTTCGTCGGCCGGATGCCAGCCGACTACTTCGTCGGCGAGCGACCGCACCGCCTCCGGCGAACTCCGGCGCGTGTCGTCGTCCACATCGCCAAGAACGTCCTCGGCGTCGTCCTGATCCTCGCTGGCGTGTTGATGCTCGTACTGCCAGGGCAAGGCCTGCTGACGATCCTGATCGGTGTGGTCCTGACGGAGGGTCCCGGCAAGTACCACCTCGAGCGCTGGCTGGTGCGCAAGCCGAGCATCGCGAAGGCGTTGAATTGGCTCCGCGCTCGGCGCGGAGTCGAGCCGTTCGAGATCCCGGAGTGACGCCTGACGCCGGGTGCAGCCGGGCTCGCGGGTGGTTATCGTGCGAGCATGAAACACCTTCTCTGTGCCGTGTGCCTGCTGTTCTTCGCGAGCTGCCACTCGATGTCGTCGTCCGACAACGCGCCGGTCAACTCGCACTGCTTGATGAATCCGAGCGAGGCCGTCGACGCCAGCTCCGTGACGGTCGACTTCGAAGGTCAGAAGGTCGCGTTCTGCTGCAAGCGGTGCGCGCGCAAGTTCGAGTCGCTGACGCCCGAGCAGAAGCGCGAGAAGATCGCGGCCGCGACGCGCTGACCTGATCGGAGCACGGCGTTAACGCGACGAGGCCGGCAATCTGCCGGCCTCGTGCGAAGTGCCGATCCGAGGATCAGCCGACGATCACAGCGTGAACGTCGAGGTGTCCGACGTGATCGAGGCGGACGGCGAACCGTAGCCGAGACCCGTGTAGTTCAGCAGCAGCGGCACGCCGACGAGACCTGACGGGAACAGCGTCGGCCAGACGTTCGGGATCGAACCCGTCGCGCCGGCACCGTTCGTCAGCGGCGCGAGGAAGATCGTGCTGCCCGCCGGCCAGGTGCTGAGGAAGCCCGGATCCATGTCGACCGTGCGGCCGTCGAGGGTGGTCGGACCGACACCGAAGCTCAGGACGATGCCCGCGATGACCTTGTCCTGGTAGCCCTTGAACGTCCACTGGAGCGTCGTCTCGGAGGGGTTGAAGATGTCCTCCCAGCCGATCGCGGTCGTGGTCGCGGCACGGAAGCCACCGACGTAGGCCTCGTTGGCACCGAGCGTGTCGTCGAGCCATGCCGCCAGCACGTTGCCGTGGTAGTAGTCGTTCATGACGATCGGGGCGTTCGGCGGCAGACCTTCGGTGGTCTCACCCGGCTGGTCGATGTCGCCAGCGCCGGCGTCGGCCTGCGTGACCGTGTCCCAGCTCGCGCCGTTGTCGTAGCTGATCGCGAAGACCAGGTCGTCCGGGGCACCGTCGTCGTCGAACGCCATCGCGTCGTAGACGCCCGTGACCGCGGTCGGGAAGCCGCCGCTCGCGATGCCGGCGACTTCGACGAACGCGCCACCACCGGTCGAGACCGCCGCGGAGACTTCGTTGCCGCCGTTGCGATCGTCGCCGTAGCAGACGATGACGTCGCCGTTCGACGAGATGATGCAGCTGACGCCATCGACGTCGTTGCCGTCGGCGGCAGCCGGAGCGCTCTCGCGCATGTAGTTGCCGACGACCTGCGGGGCCCCGAAGGTCGCACCACCGTCGGTCGAGATGACGCAGAGAGCCTCTTCCGGGTCACCACCGGCGTTGAATCGCTCTTGCTCCCACGCGATCGCGACCGTCGTGCCACGGACGGCGATCGAGGTCGACTCACCGTCGGAGACCGCGTCGGCTTCGACGTTGAGGCACGTCGCGTGCTGCCAGGTAACGCCACCGTCGGTCGTGCTGTTGAACCAGACGTCGTCCGCGATCGGGCTCGAGCCGTTGCGCTCGTCACACCACGACAGGTAGAGCGTGTTGCCCTCGGCCTTGGCGTCGAGGCCGTCGACGTCGTTCATGCCGCTGTTCTGGCCGACACCGGGCTGCGCATAGTTGAGGCTGAACGACGCGCCGCCGTTCGCCGAGTAGATCACGAACAACTCGTCGTCCGTGCTCGCCGCGCCCGTCGCGTCTTCCGCGACGACGGCCCACACGTTGTCATCGCCCGGGGCCGAAGTCGCACCGGCGTTCGCCAGGAACTTCCAGGTACGGACGACCGGCGAGGCCAGGCCGCCGATGTTCACAGTCTCGGTCCAAGTCGCACCGCCGTCAGTCGACACGGCCATCGCCGGCTCGCGGACTCCGTTGCGGCGGTCGATCCAGAACGTGTAGATCGCACCATCGACGACGACGACGTCGTCACCGCGCTGGTCCTTGCGACCCACGGTGTCGGGCGACACCTGGACCGGAGCACCCCAGGTCTTGCCCCGGCCGTCGGACACGGCGGAGTAGAGCGTGTTGCCCTCGACCCAGGTCACGCAGGACAGGTCCCCAGCCGAACCAATCGCAGCATCGAACGCGCCAGCCGGCGAGATCTGCTGAGCAGGGCGCAGGTTCTGCGCACCCAGATTGGCGGTGAAGACGGCGCCCGCGGCGCAAAGCCCGAGCGTCGAGTAGAGAAGGGAACGTTGCATTGGATCTCCTGATTGATGGTGGCGTCCGGACCAAGGCGGGCGTGCTCGCCGACAAGGCCTGTGCCGAACGAATTCGAGGCAACCTAACTGGGTGCCAGCGCGGGATCAACGCGAACCGAAATCGACAATTGACCCTTTTCACGATCCTCATACGTGACGACACGGCGCCGCGTAAGAGTTCGCAAAACTGACGAGGTGGACCGCCCGTCGTCCGGTGTGGCGCAACGACCCGGCGCTCAGAGGAGACTCTGCGGATCGACGTCCAGCATGACGCGCAGCGACCGCGTCGCGAGGTCGTCGATCGTCCGCAGCTTCTCCATCGCCGCTCGGAAACTCTCCGGCGTCCGGCACTTGGCGACGACGTGGTAGCGGAACCGGTCCTTGACCCGGGACAGCACGGCGGGCGCGGGACCGAGCACGTCGACTCCATCCAGCCGACCGAGCCGGTCGCACACGCGACGCGCCCCGCTCTGGGCCTCGCCCTCCTTGCGGGCATCGAGCAGCACGCGGATCAACCGCGACCACGGTGGGTAGGCGGTCGCGTGCCGATACTCGAGCTCGCGCTGGACGAACGCTTCGTAGTCGATCGCCGCGGCCGCCTTGATCGCGTAGTTCTCGGGACTCAGCGTCTGGAACACGACCGTGCCGGGCTTCGCTCCTCGTCCGGCCCGTCCCGCGACCTGGTAGAGCAACTGGAAGGTCCGCTCCGCGGCACGGAAGTCGGGTAGGAACAGGCCGGTATCCGCCGACACCACACCGACCAACGTGACGTCCGGGAAGTCGAGCCCCTTCGCGATCATCTGGGTCCCGATCAGCACGTCGATGTGTCGCTTGCGGAACGAGGCGAGCACGCGCTCGTGTGCACCACGCTCGTTCATCGTGTCGGCGTCCATGCGCGCGACGATCGCATCGGGAAACAGGGACTGCACGGCCGCCTCGACTCGCTCGGTCCCTGCGCCGAGCTCGTGGAGTTTCGGATGTTCGCAGTAGTCACACAGCTCCGGACGGCGGCGCTCGTGACAGCAGTAGTGGCAGATCAACCGCGCACGCCGCACGTGCCAAGCCATCGTCACGTCGCAGTGCGGGCACTTGACCGGCGTGCCGCACGACGGACAGATCAACACCGGCGAGTATCCGCGGCGGTTCAGGAACAAGATGACCTGATCGCGCGCTTCGAGCCGCTCTCGCATCAACACCCGCAGCGTGCGTGAGATGACGACGCCGCAAACGGCGGACTCCTTGTCCTCCCGACGGAGGTCCTCGACGATGATCTTCGGTTGCGTTCCGGCTCCCGCGCGCTCCGGCAGAGTCAGCAGCTCGAACAGCCCACGCTTCGCGCGCCCGTAGCTCTCGAGTGTCGGCGTCGCCGAACCGAGGACGACGCAGGCGTTCTCGATCTCGCCGCGCGCGATCGCGAGTTCCCGCGCGTGGTATCTCGGCGTGGTGTCCTGCTTGAACGAACTCTCCTGTTCCTCGTCCAGGACGATCAGGCCGACGTCACGCAGCGGCGCGAACAGGGCCGATCGCGCGCCGATCGCGATCCCTGCGTCGCCGTTCGCCAGGCGGCGCCATTGGCGCGCGCGTTCCGCGCCGGTGAGACCGGAGTGGAGCACGGCCACGTCCGGGAAGCGGGACGCGAACCGGCCGACTGTCTGCGGCGTGAGCGCGATCTCCGGCACCAGCACGATCGCCGTGCGCCCCGCGGCCCGAACGCGCTCGAGGATCCGCAGGTAGACCTCGGTCTTGCCGCTGCCGGTCACGCCGTGCAGCAGGAACGCCCGATGCTCGCGCGCCTCGACCCGTTCGACGACCCGGTCGACGGCTGCCTGCTGCTCGGCGTTGAGTTCGTGACGGATCGCTGCCTCCTCGACCGCGGGCACCAACGGCTCGGCCTCCTCGTCGACGAGGATCCGCCGCAGCGTGCCGTGCTTGACGAGCGTCTTCCACGGACTGTCGCTCGTACCGGTGCGCTGCTTGATCTCGTTGAGCGGCATCGGCGCGCCGAACTCGAGGACGGCGCGCAACACGCGGGCTCGCGGCTGGTGCTTCTCCTCGAGCTCGCCGACGGCAACGACCGCCGTCTCGCGGGGAATCGCGAGATCCAGGTGCGGGATGCGACGAACCGACCGACGCTTGGCGGACGAGGGGACGGTCGCATCGAGCGCCTCGCCGAGGCTGCAGCCGTAGTCGACCGCCATCCGCTCCGCGAGCCGCATGAGCGACTCGGGCAGCTCGACGCCGCCGTCGTCGAAGACCTGATCGACCGCGCGGATCTTCGAGGGATCGATCGTGGCATCGACTTCGGTCCGCGTGACGATCCCCGACATCGCGCGTCCACGGAACGGCACGAGCACACGGCTCCCGACCTTCGCGAGCGCGCCGGGAGCGAGCCGATAAGTGAAGGTCTTGCGCAGCGGCAGCTTGAGCGCGACCTCGACGAACGACGAGGTCGCGGCATCATTCCGAGGCGCTTCGTGCGCGCTGCCTGCCGCCGTCATGACGGCGAACGTACCGCGCAGCGGGCGCGCTCGCTACTCGTCGTCGGAGCAGCAGGAGTGTGCGGCGCTCGGGCCGCTGCAAGCCTCGCCACACTCGTCGTCGCAGATGTCGCCGCAACCGTCCGCGCCACAGCAGTCGTCGCACGCCTCGCCGCAACACTCCTCACAACGTTCTCCACAGCACGCCTCGCAGCATTCCTCGCAGCACTCTTCGCAGCACTCCTGGCAAGCCGGATCGCAACACGACGACGGCGCATCCGCCGCCTCGGCGGGCGCGGCATCCACCGCGGCGGAACCGAACGAGTTGGCCACGAACGCGAGTGCGAGCGCAGCGACGACGAGTGAGATCCAACGCATCTTCGGGACTCCTTGGTCCAGGGAATCGACGGGCGCGTTTTCGACAACTCGCGGCCGTCACCGCATTCCGGATTTCACCGGCAATCCTGACAGCAGCCGTGCAGCACGGAGCGCTGCTCGGCCGAGAGCACCCCTCGAACCCGCAGGATCGTATCGACACAGCTCTCGAACATCTCACGTCGGAGTTCGGCGACGCGTGCGGTCAACTGGCGCACCGCGGCCTCGTCGAGCGGATCCGCGGAGATCGCCAGCGTGAGCTCCTGCTCCGCCGCGCGCAGTTGCTCACGGGCGCCGTCTTCGAGGCACCCGCACCCGGCACAGTAGGACGAGAGCTGCTCGACCTGTTGGTCGCTGAGGTCGAGATCGTCGAGGATCTGGTCGACCGCGACGCGCTCGGCCTCGGCCCGACGATGTTGCACGACGTTGTAGGCGAGGCTCGCGAGCAGCGCTCCGAGCAGGATTCCGAACCAGGCAGACTTCATCGATTCCTCCTCGACTGGAGCGCTCGAACGAGCGCAAGTTCGGCGCGTTCCTCGAACGCGTCGGGTTCTGCACCGATGACGCGCACGAGGTGGTCGATCGTCGACTTCGCGTCGGCGTCACACGCAGGCTCGTTCGTGATCCATGCGCCCGTCGCGAACAGCCCGCCGCCGATCAGGAGGCCGGCTGCCAGCCGCGACCACGAGAACGAATTCCGCACCGCTACGGCGGGCAGACATCGCTCGCGCAGGCCCGTCGGAGCACGCACCGCCCGCGCCTCGCGCAGCGAGAGCACGGACCGCTCCATCCGGGCCAGCCGTTCGCCGCAGGCCGCGCACGAACGAAGGTGCTCGGCCAACCGCTCGCGCTCCTGCGCGTCGAGTTCGCCGTCGAGACCGCCACTCGCGAGGGTCAGGAATGCGTCGCAATCACCGTTCATCGGTTCACCTCTTGAGATCTGTCCGCCCGATCGACCACTTCTCCGAATCGCTGCCGCGCCCGCGCCAACCGCGACATGACCGTGCCCGCCGGCACGTCGAGCACGTCGGCGATCTCGCGATAGCTGAGTTCCTCGATCTCGCGCAGCACGAGGATCGCGCGGTCGCGCTCGGTCAGCCGACCGAGCAGTTCGCGACAGCGTGCCTGGGCGTCACGCTGCTCGACGATCGCTAGCGGCGACGCGAAGTCGGAGCCGAACTCGTCCAGATCGTCGCCCCCACCCGAGGTGGCGGGCATCCGGCGACGCTTCGCGAGTGCGTTCAGGCAGTGGTTCACGGTCATTCGATAGAGCCAGGTCGAGACTCTCGATCGCCCACCGAAGCTCGAGATCTTCGCCGGCAGGCCGAGGAACAGATCCTGGACCACGTCCTCCGCGTCCGCCGACTGCCCCATGACATGGAGGGCCGTGCGATAGATGCGATCCGCGAACCGGTCATAGATCCGATGCAGCGCGCCGGGATCCCCGTCAGCACATCGGCTCAGGTCTTGCTCGGAGATCTCGATCACTGGTCGACGGATTCAGGGACAACCGGGGACCCTGGGGGCATTCCACGAAATCCCGCCGTCCGACACCGGGCTCAGCAGGCGCAGGGCTCCGCGCCGCACTTCGGGCATCCCGCCCCGTACTTCCCGCGCCCGATCGCCTCCAGGTCGAGGCCGTGCAGCGAGGCCAGCGTCGCGAGCCAGGCGTACACGTCCGCGAACTCCTCTTCGAGGTTCTCGCGCTCGCCGCGGCGGATCGCGCGTACCAACTCGCCGACCTCCTCGACGAACCACAGCAGCGTCCCTTGCACGCCGCGAGCCGAGTCCCGGTCGTAGTAGATCCGCTCGATGAGTCGCTGGAACCCCTGCGGGTCGAGGTCGGGGCGGTCACTCATGACTTCTTCGCCGTGACGAGCAGCAGGTCCTCGCGCAGCCCCTCGGGTCCGGCATCGCCCTCGATCGCACCGAGGACGAGGTTCATGAACGGCGCGGTGTGCTTCGGCGAATGTTCGGCGACCAGGTCCAGCAACTCCTGCATCCGAACACCCGCGTCGTTGGTCAGGACGAGCCGCGTGCCCTGCTTCATGTCGAGTTTTTCGGAACGCAGGCCCTTCTCGAACACCGGACCGGCGTCGAGACCGAGCGCGAGCCCGTCGGCGTTCAGCTCGAGCACTTCGCCGGCCTGACAGATCCACAGCGGCGTCTTGTCGCCGGCCTGGTAGAGCTTGACGCCCTCCGCGCCGATCTCGACGAGCGTCGCGCGTGCGCAGACTCCGGTCGGCAGGCGGTCGTGCATGCGCTTGTTGGTGTGGGCGAGAGCCTTGCGAGCGTTGCGACCGGCCTCCAGCGCGCGCACGAGTTCGTCGCGCGCCGTGCGCGCGGCCACGACGCTCATCGGTCCCGTCCCCTCGCCGCTGATCGTGTAGACCACGGACTGCGACTCGTGCTCGACACAACCGAAGTAGTCGAGACCGCCACGGTCACCGGCGGCGAGCGCACCGTCGATCTCGAATCCGTCCGCGCGTCCGAGCGGCTCGTCGAGCGTGGTGTCGCGGTACGCGCGGGACTGCGGATCTCGTGTCGCCGACTGGCCGCCGCCGGCCTCGATCTCGGCTACGAGGGAGGCGACGTCGCCGGCCAGGTACTGCACGGCACGACCCAGCGCGCCGACTTCGTCGTTGCCGCTCGAACGGACCCGGACCTCGGAGCTGCCGCGACCGATCTTCGCGACCGCGATGCCGAGTTCCGTGACCCGCGAGCCGACCTTCCCCGCCTGCACGCCGACGATCACCGCGACGACGAGCGCGACGAGGACGGACGCGGCCAGCCCGAACGCCCAGAGCTTCGCCGTGTCCTCGGCGTTCGAACCCTGCACGAGCAGGACGACGACCACGGCGGAGCCGACGAACGTTGCCGCGCCGGCGAGGAGGGCGATCGGCAGGGCGAGGCGACCGGTCTTGCTGGAGGATCTTCTTCGACTCAAGGCTCGGCTCGGAGGGGTCGGGGGGCTCGTCGGACGATACCGAGCCGTCCGGTGTGCGGGCCAGCGCCGAGCATCAGAACCAGCCCAGCGCCGCCGCCACGATCAGCAGGGCACCGGACCAGACCCCGGCTGCGACGTCGTCGAGCATGATCCCGGGCGCACCGGGAATCGCCTCCAGTGACCGCGCCGGCCATACCTTGGTGATGTCGAACACGCGGAACAACGCGAAGCAGAAACTCCATCCCACGACGCCGAGCGGCCCTGCGAACGCCTGACCGATCGCCGCGGCGACGAGCACGCCGACGATCTCGTCGAGGACGAACGCGCCCGGGTCCTTCGACCCGAACGCCCGTCGCGTGAACTCGGTCTGGGCGCATCCGACCGCCAGCAGCACGGCGGCGACGGCCGCCGTCACCCAGGCGATCGAACTCGGCCCGCAGACGATCTCGATACCCACACCGATCGCGACGCCCGGGATCGTGCCGAAGGTCCCCGGCGCGAACGGCGCCAGCCCGGTGCCGAAGCCCGTCACCAGCGCGAACCGGAACCGATCTCCCAGCGTCATGCGTCGCGCAGCAACGCGCGAGCCTTCCAGACGTAGCCCGCCCCCGAGATCACGGTCAGGACGAGCGTCACCCAGAACCCCCAGACCGCGACCTGTACGAACACGTCCGTGCCCGCGATCATCCCGAGCATCGCGCCCGCGGTCGCGGACTGCGCGACCATCTTGTACTTGCCGAGCCGCTCGGCCGGGAACGCCATGCCGCGCGACTCCGCGGCGCCACGGATCGTGGTCACCAGCAGCTCACGGCCGACCAGGACGACGACGAACCACTCCGGCAGGTAGTCGTGTAGAGCCGGGAACGGCATCAGCATGACGAACGTGCCGCAGATCAGGACCTTGTCGACGAACGGATCGAACACGCGACCGAACATCGAGACCTGGTTCAGCCGGCGTGCGAGGTAGCCGTCGACGAAGTCGGTGATGGCGGCGAACAGGAACAGGCCGAATGCCCACCACGTCAGCGTGCCGTGCGGTGCCGCGGGATCCGCGACGCCGGCGAGCAGGGCGAACACGACGATCGTCGAGACCAACCGGATCATCGTGATCCAATTCGGGACGTTCACTCCCCGCCTCCGGGAACGACCGCGGCGCTCCCCTTCAGGTCGTAGCCGTCCACCTCGTCGATCCGCACCGGCACGACGTGACCGATCGGCGCGGCATCGGCGGCGAGCCGCACGACGCAGTCGACCTCGGGTGCGTCGGCGAACGTGCGCCCGACCAACGCGTCGCCTTCGGGATCGCGCCCGTCGACGATCACGTCGAGCGTCTGCCCGAGGAGCGAACGGTTGCGCTGCTCGACGATCTCGCGCTGCAGCTCCATGAGCTCACCGCGGCGCTCCTCGGCGACCTCGGGTGGCACTCGGCCTGCTGCGCCGAACGCGGCGGTCCCCTCCTCGTCGGAGTACGGGAACACGCCCATCCGCTCGAATTCGTACTCCGCGACGAAGTCGCGCAGCTCGGCGAAGTCCGCCTCGGTCTCGCCCGGGAACCCGACGATGAAGGTCGTCCGAACCGCGATCCCCGGCACTTCCTGGCGCAGGCGCTCCAAGATCCGGCGGACCTGCGCCGACTCGGTGCCACGCTTCATCGCGCGCAGCATCGGGCCGCTGATGTGCTGCACCGGGATGTCGAGGTATGGAACGACGTTCGGATGTTCGCGCAGGACCGCCGTCAGCTCCGAGCTGACCGTGTGCGGATACGCGTACATGAGGCGGACCCAACGGATCCCTTCGACGTCGGCGATCTGCTCGAGCAGCGAGTGGATCCGACGCTCACGGTGTGTGTCGAGTCCGTAGGCGGTGCTGTCCTCGGCGACCACGACGATCTCCTTGACGCCGTGGCGTGCGAGATCACGGGCTTCCTCGAGCAGCACGTCCTCGGGCTTGCTGCGGTTGCGTCCGCGCATCGACGGGATCGCGCAGAACGCACACTTGTGATCGCAGCCCTCGGAGATCCGAAGATAGGCGTAGCTCTTCGGCGTCAGCAGCAGGCGCCCGACATCGGAACGAGCCGACTTCGGCTTGCCTCCGTCGACCGTCGCGGTGAACCGCTTGTCCGAGCCGTTGACGATCCGCCGGACGACGGCGGGGATCCCCGAGTAGTCGGTGATCCCGAGGACCGCATCGACCTCCGGCAGCTGTTCGCCGAGCTCGCGCTGGTATCGCTGCGCGAGGCAGCCGACCGCGATGACGCCCTTGACGATCCCCTCGGCCTTCAATCGGCACGCGTCGAGGATCGTGTCGATCGACTCCTGCTTCGCGTCCTCGACGAAGCCGCAGGTGTTGATGACGACGACATCGGCGTGCTCGGGTTCGCGGGCGATCGCGAGGCCCTCCTCGGCGACATGGCCGAGCAGGACCTCCGAGTCGACCAGGTTGCGGGCTCAAGCCAGACTGACCAGCGACACCCGTATCGCCTCGTTCACGACGCGATCGCGATCACTGCGGCTTGGCTTGGACCACCCAGACCTTGATCGAAGCCTCGACGTCGGCATGCAGATGGACCTGCACGTCGAACACGCCGATCTCCTTGAGCGGGGCATCCAAACGGACGGCCTTGGCCTCGACCTGGAAACCCTTCTCGCGCAGCGCTTCGGCGATCTGCGCGGACGAGACGGATCCGAACAGGTGACCTTCCGCGTTGGCGCGACCCTCGATCGTGACCGAGGCCTCGCCGAGTTGGGTCGCAAGGTCCTTGAGGCTGTCGACCCGGGCCCGTTCTTCGGCGAGCGCCTGCTCGCGAGCCCGCTCGATCTCCTCGCGGTTGGCCTTCGAGACCGGCACCGCGTAGCCGAGCGGCAGCAGGAAGTTCCGAGCGTAGCCGGGCTTCACGGTGATGACGTCGCCGATCCGACCGAGCTTGTCGATCGTCTTCTTGAGCAACAGTTCCATCACGCCCTCCCGACGTACGGCAGCAGACCGAGGAATCGAGCGCGCTTGATCTCGTTGGCGAGCTTGCGCTGGTTCTGGCCCGAGAAGTTGGTCCGGCGTCGGCCGACGATCTTGCCGGTCGGCGCGATGAACTTCGTGAGGTACTCGAGGTTCTTGTAGTCGAGCGTCTCTTCCGGCTCGACGACCTTGGTGCGTCCGAACTTGGAGAACTTGCCGCCGCCACCGCCGCCACCTCGGCGTCCGCCGCGGCGGCCGCCATCGTCGCGATCGTTCGCGAAATCGTCGCTGCTGCTCATTCCTTCGTCTCCTCTTCGCTGGATTCGGAATCGTCGTCGTCGGCACCGCCCGAGTCACCGTCGGCCGAGTCATCCTCGGCCGGTGCCGAGGAGGCCTCGGCCTCGGCCTCCGCCGGAGCTTCGGCTTCGACGACCGGTGCGTCGTCGGTCGGCACGGTCGACTCGTCGAACGCTTCCTCCGGCGCGTGCGCGTCCTCCGGGATCGCCTCGCAGACGAGCGTCAGCGCGCGCAACACGGGTTCGGCGTACAGCAACTCTCGGTTGATCGACGGGATGCTGCCCGTCGGCGAGTGGTGGTACATCAGCAGGTAGGTCGCGCGCTGCTGACCCTTGATCGGGTACGCGAGCCGGCGCTCGTCCCAGCGGCGTGCGCTGACGACTTCGCTGCCGTGCTTCGTGAACAGGCCGGTGACCTGGCTCTTCAGCGCGTCCCAGCCCTTCTTAACCTCCCGGTTGTCCAGGAGGAGCATGGTCTCGTAGGTATGGTTCAAAGCTTTCATTCTCCGGGGTCGCCACCCGGTTCGTCACGCGACGGAGCTGCCGCGTCGAAACCGTTGTGACTCCCCATCAAGGAATCCAAGGACTCACCACTGAGCCAGGCGTCGACGATGTCGACCGCCCTGTCCAAGACGGGGTCGAGAACTTCACGTTCTCCCGGGAGAAAGCGAGCCAAGACGTAGTCCGTCGTCGGACTGTCCGGCTCCCCGATACCGAGGCGGAGACGGGGGTACGCCTGCGACATCAACGCCGCCTCGATCGACTTGAGGCCGTTGTGTCCACCTGCGCTCCCCGCCGGTCGGATTCGCAGCCGACCCAGCGGTAGGTTCAGATCATCCAGTAAGACAAAGAGCCGATCCGGGGATCGGTCGACCGCTCGGAGGAGCGGGGCGGCTACATCACCGGACAGGTTGACGTAGGTCAAGGGTTTCACGAGCAAGAACTTCTCACCGCCGACAATTCCCTCCGCGACCTGGGCCTTGACCTTGCCGCCGAAGAGTTTGCGGCCGTCCGGACCACGCCGTTCGAGGCGACGGAATTCCAGTCCCTTGCGGGCGGCGAGCCGATCGAGCACCTCGAATCCGACGTTGTGCCGCGTGCCCTCGTATTCGGGGCCCGGATTGCCGATTCCCAGGACGATGCGCGCGTGATCCATCGGGGTTCGCGCCGGGCGCGCCGGCGGGGCGCGGACCGTAGCATCCGACCCGGGGCGCCGGGAAGGCTGCCCCACCGAATCCCCAGGGCAGCACTTCCGCGGCGTGTCATTCCTGGGAGAATCTGGCGCCCGAGCCCGGACCGCCCTCGTAAGGGTGGGCATCCCGGTCGTTTCCGACCCCTGACCCCCAGAAGAACCGATGATGCGATTCCCGTTTGCCGTCGCGGCCCTAGCCGCACTCTCGTTCGCTCCGATCACCGCCCAACAAGTGTTCGGTGGCCCTGACGAAGATCGTCAGTCGTCGACCGTGCTCGTGTTCGGCCAGGAGGTGATGGCCGCCGCGTCCATCTCCTACAGCCAGCCGACCTGGAAGGACTCCTACGACCAGCGTTTCGACGAGCTGAAGGGCCGCAAGCTGCGCCTCGGCAAGAACTGGTGGACGACGCTGCAGACCGCGACGCCGCTCGAGATCGCCGGGCAGTCGCTCGACGCCGGCGCCTACGTGCTCGGTCTCGAGTGCGACGAGAAGGGCAACTTCTCGCTGCTCGCGATGGCCGCCGACTGGGCGATGAAGAACAAGGTCCTGCCCTGGTCGACCGACAACTGGCGCAACGAGATCAAGATCCCGCTCGCACTCGCCAAGGGCTCGCTCGAGGAGCCGGTCGAGAAGATGGAGATCGAGATCTCGGCGGAGCGTGAGAGCCCGATGAGCGGCAAGTTCTCGATCCGCTGGGGCAAGCACGAACTCAGCGCGAAGGTGAACTACGCGCCGAAGCCGGTGACCGATGCATCGGCCGGCAAGTCCGACGAAGAGACCGGCGAAGACAAGTAGTCGCGTCGCGGTCCGTGGAGAACGAGCCTGTGAGGTCGTCGACCTTGCGGGCTCGTTCTCGTTTGGGCGTGATGACGGAAGCGA
>JAGQQZ010000746.1 GCA_020425915.1 Planctomycetota bacterium
CTTCCCGTTCGGCGAGAACATCGGGAAACCGTCGAACACGTCGCTGTAGGTGATGCGCTCGAGGCCGCTGCCGTCCTCGTTCACCATGTAGATGTCGAAGTTGCGGCCGCTCTCCGAGTCCATGTTGCTCGAGAACAGGATGCGGTGATTGTCCGGGTGCCAGTACGGCGCGAAGTTCGCCTTGCCGTTGTTCGTGACCTGGTGGAAGTTCGAACCGTCGCGGTCGATCACGGTGATCTCCATCCGCGACGGGCGCACGAGTCCGCGGCGCAGCAGGCTCTGGTACTCGTCGATCTCCTCCTGGGTCTCGGGGAAGCCGGAGCGTTGCACGATCTTGCTGCCGTCGTGCGAGTAGAACGCGCCGCCGTCGTAGCCGAGGCGGTTGGTCAGTCGCTTGACGTCCGATCCGTCCGGTTCCATCGAGTAGAGCTCGAGGTCGCCGTCGCGGACCGACGTGAACACGACACGACCCGTCACGGGGCACACCGTCGCCTCGGCGTCGTAGCCTGGCGTGTCGGTCAGTCGCCGCAGGTGCTTGCCTTCCAGGTCCGCGACCCAGATGTCGTAGTCGCTGAAGATGCCCCACACGTAGCCGTCCTTGCCGCGCTTGACGTGGGGGACCTGCGGGCCGCTGCCGTGGGTCGACGCGAAGATGATCTCGTCGTCGCCCTGCAGGAAGTACGCACAGGTCGTGCGTGCGACCCCGGGGCTGATCCGTCGGGTCTCGCCGGTCGCGAGATCGACGGTGTAGATCTGGTCACCGTCGGTCATCGATTGGCGCGACTGCATGACGAGCCTGGTCCCGTCGAACGACCAGTACGCCTCCGCGTTCTCGCCGCCGAACGTGAGTTGTCGCAGGTTGCGCAGATGCACCTCGCGCGGATCGTCCGCGACCGGCTTGCCGGCGTGGATCTCGAAATCCGTCGGGGGGATGACCGGGTCACCCCGGTTGGTCTTGTCGAGTTGCGCGCAGCCCAGAGCGGTCGCGGAAAGGACGATCGTCGAGCAGAATCGGAAGCCGTTCATCGCGCGATACGCTATCGTCGCGACCGCCCGATTTCGCGCGTGATGGACACGAAACGCATCGTCGCCCCGTTGCTCGTCGTCGCCTGCGCCGGTTGCATCTCCGGCGGCGGAGCGCCGTCGCTGTGGCCGCCGAGCGACTTCAGCCTGTCGGTCAGCGCCCAGCACCGATCGGCCGATGGACAGTCGGTGCTGTACCAGCGGTTCTTCGTCGACTACGACGGGCTGGCGATCTACCGCGAGGCCGACGATCAGGTCGCGGACGGTCTGCCGGTGTTCGACGTCGTGTCCGAATACCAGCTGGATCCGCAGTCCCTGCGCTGGCTGAGCCGCTTGGCGAGTCGGGCCGGACTGTTCCGCAGCGACTCGGCGTTCGAGTCCAACGCGACGCCCGTGGACTCCCACGTCGAGCTTCGGTGGACGGGGTTCGATTCGGCCGGCAGACTGTCGAGCGAGATCGACAGTGGCGGCGTGCTCGACCGGATGATCCACGTGGTCAACGCGTTCCTACCGGAGGGACGGTCGTTCGGCTTCTCCGGGATGACCGGGGACGAGGAGCCGCGGTCGGTCTCGCGGGTGCCCGAGCCGCTCGAGTGGGTCGACGGGTCGCTGCGACGTCACCGTTGGTACGTCGGCCGCTTCGACGACGACGCGGATTTCGCGATCGACACGCTCGCGATCGCCTGCCGCGCCGAGGATCGGGAGGTCGCCGAGGCGATGCTTCGCCTGGTCGAGAAGCGCGCGCCGACCGCGGGTGTCGGACCGCTCGGCGAGGGTGGTGAGGACTGGAAGGACCGGATCGACGCCTACCGTCGGGCCGTCGACGCGGTTCCGCGCTGACCGACACGGCTCAGCGGATCGCGTCCCACTCTCCGAAGCGGTCGAACCAGCCGTCTGCCGGCGGACGTCGTGCGGACCGCAGCTTGCCGAGCAGTCGATCGGCTCGCTCGGCGAGTTCGCCGAGATCCCGTTCCGCGGCGGCTCGCGCGGCCCAAGCGAGCGACGGAACTCCCCAGGTCGCGATGCTACCCGAGGTGTGCGTGAAGTCGGGATCCCAGAGTTCCTCGCCGGTCGGCAGGCGCCCATCGTCGGCCCAACGCAGCGCGTAGACGATCCGCACGCCATGATCGGTCTCGCGCCAGGCGTGCCGCAAGGTGTTGAGCGCGAGCGCGTCGGCGAACTCCTTGCTGCGATCGTCGCCGGTGACCTCGTACACCGCGGCGGGTCCGATCACGGCGAGCGTGTCCATCCACGCCGGCCAGAACGGGTGCTTGCCGCCGAACACCCGACCGTCGGGCCCGTTGATCCCGAACGGACGGAGTTGGTCCTCGTCGCGGTCGCGGCCGAACCAGCTCGGGATCGCCACGTCGTGCACGCGGTCGATCATGCGCTGCAGCAGCGGTTCGTGGCCCGTGCAGAGATACAGCCAGGTCGCGGCGTGCAGCGCGCGGCCGAGGGATCTCGCTTGGCCGATGCCGGACGTGACCTTGTTCGGGTCGACGGTCTGGCCGGCCAAGTACAGTCGTACCTCGTTCTCGAGGTCGAGCCGCGCGAGCGGGCAGCCGGTCAGCAAGTAGTACGCGCACTGGTAGTTGCTGCTCCAGTGCGAGCGCTTCTTGCCCTGCCAACCGTGCGTCTCGAACCGTGGCTCCTGCTTCGGCTTGCCGAGACGGTCGGGCGACGAGTGATGGTCCCAGTGCGTGCGACCCGCCCAGACGACCCAGTCGGGATGTCGGTCCGCGGTGACCGGCGTCGCGTCGGTCTCGAAGAAATGGACCGGTCGGCAGCCCTCCTGCAGCACCGACAGCTCGACCTCGTACAGGAACGACGGGATCGCGGTCCGCGCGACGGGCTCGAGTTGGACGACGCCGAAGTCGGCCTGATCGCCGGTCTGGCCCGGTGCCTTCGCGCACTGGTGCTTGCCGACCTGGAACGGGTCGGGCGGCAGCGTCCGGCTCGCGGCGACGAAGCGCGCGTGGCGTTCGGCGAATGCGGTTCGAACACGGCCGTGCACGAGCCAAGGCGGTAGCTCCGGCACGTAGCCGAACGCGCCGAACGCGCCCGAGTCCGCCCATTCCGTCGCGGCGAGCGGCTTGCAGATCGCGGCCGCGCCGCACGTGCTCTGCGCTGCGTCGGTTCCGGGATCACGAGGTACGAGTGCACCGCCGCGTCGGATCCCTTGACCGTCGCCGAGGACCGCGTCGCGCAGCAGCGTCACCCGCGATCCCGTCTCCGTCAGCTCGGTCGTGACACCGAGCGCGTCGGCGTGGCGACAGAACAGCGCGACCCGATCGGTCTCGATCGCCAGTTCGTCGATCCGACACTCGAAGGCCTCGGTCGTCGGGTCGCTGAAGAACACCGACAGACCGCAGTACGCATGCGGCTGGTCGGCGTACAGCTCGATCACGAGTTCGCCGACGAGGCCCGTGTCGCCGAGTCGGGATCGCAACAGGACGACTTGGCGCGCGGCGTTCTTCTCGACGAGTCCGAACGGTTCGAGTTCGTGGCGAGTGACCGTCTCGCCCTGGGTGACGACGAAGACGATGCGATGCTCGCCGAGACCGAAGGTGGTCTCGCCGAGCTCGGGCCCGGCACCGGAAATCAACGGCAGTCGGAGCTCCGACATCGGGCCGAGTTCGCGGCGGAAGAAGCACAACGCCTGCCGCACCGACCCGTCCGGCCAGCGCGCGCCGAACGGCTGCCAGACGGTTGCGCACCCCTCGACGTGGAGTTCGGGGATCGATGGGACCGCCCCTTCGGCGAACGGGACGCTGGCGCTGATCCACTCGTCGCGGGTCTGCGGCACGAGGTTCTGGACCGTGATGGCGCGCTGCGCCGCGCCGTGGGTCGCGAGCAGGAACAGGAGCA
>JAGQQZ010000747.1 GCA_020425915.1 Planctomycetota bacterium
GACGCGGACTACCCGATCCTCGCGGCGGGGAACCGCGACGAGGCGCGGGGTCGCCGCGCCGCGCCGCCAGGCCTGTTCGTCGGTTCGCACACGCGGATGCTCTCACCGCGCGATCGAACCGCGGGTGGGACCTGGATGGCGGTCAACGCATCGGGCCGGTTCGCGGGACTCACGAATCTCGATGTTGCGCCGGTGGAGTCGACCGCGCCGACCCGTGGCACGCTGCCGCACCTCGCCCTCGATGCGGACACCCTCGACGAGGGGCTGGCTGCGGTCCGACGCGAAGTCGGCCGCGAGCGGTACAACGGGTTCCAGCTCGCGCTCAGCGACGGAGAGCGTGCCGTTGTCCTGACGCACATCGAAGGTGCGGTGGAGGTCCACGAGGCGCGGGGGCCGATCGTCATCACGAACCGTCATCGTCCGGGCGAGTTGGAACTCCCCGGGCTCGAGCGCGCACTCGATCCCGAGATCGACACCGAGCAACGGCTCGCATGGCTCGCGTCGCTGTTGCTCGACCGCGGCGAGTCGAGCGGTCACGATGTCCTCAAGGTCGGAGGTGACTACGGGACCGTGTCCAGTTCCCTCGTCGGCGTACGGCCTCGATCGCCGCGGGCCCTGATCTGGAGATACGCTCCCGGCCCGCCGCACGAGACCGAGTACCGCAACTACGGCAACCTGTCGCGGCGGCTGGTCGAGCGCTGACCGGCGGCGGGGCTAGAGCTTCCCGAGGTTGGAACGCGCGTCCCGCAGTGCCGTGCGGACGCGGTCGAGTTCCGAGTCCTGCAATCCGCCGGCCTCGAGCAGATCCTGCGCGAGTTCGATCGCGCGCTCGTAGTAGTCGCGCGCCGTCGCGAGGTTCTCCTCGGAGCGGAGGTGGTACTGGAGGATGACTGCTGCATCGTTCAGCAGTTGCGGCGACTCCTCGAGTTCGAGCGCGCGCTCGTACGCTGCGAAGCTCTCGTCGTACTTTCCCGTCTCGCGACAGAGGAACGCGTAGTTGTTCCATTCGTCGACCGTGTTCGCCGCGAGCGCGAGGACGTGGTTGAGTTCCCTGCTCTCGACCAGCCGGTTGGCTTCGTAGCTCGTCTGCGCGATACCCCGCACCAGCGACGTCGCCTGCGCGTCACTGCGGATCATGTCGGCAAAGGTCCGTGGCGAGTCCTTCGCGAACGTGAGCGCGAATCGTGCGGCCGACTTCTCGTCGCCGGACCAGAAGCAGCACTGGACCAGGTAGTAGTAGGTCCGCACGAAGTCCGGGCGGTGCCGCAGGGCTTCCTCGAAGCCACGTCGTGCCTCCTTCCAATCCCCGGCGTCGTACTGCGATTGCGCGACGTACCAACCGATCACGGCGGTCTTCTTGGGGTCCGCGTCCGGCCGGGCCGCGTAGCTGGAGCGAGCGCCTTCGTACATCGCGACGCGGTCGCTGGCGGCGACGGCTCCGCGTAGCCACGAGTGGTCGATCGCCCCGGTCGTCGGCTCGACCGCGAGGCCATCGCGATAGTGCACGAGTGCCGCATCGAGATCGCCACGCCAGGCATCGAGGTCCCCGAGTTTGATCCGGGGATACGCCCGCTCGGCGTCGAGCTCCGCGGCGCGGGCGAGCGCCCGCTCGGCGCGGTCCGCGGCCTCGGCGAGCTCCGTGATACGAGCTCCGCGGCCGGTTCCGCGCGGATCGTCGCGATCGAATCGCTGCTTCTCGCCGACGTAGTTCTGCAGCGCGATCTTGCCGAGAAGTGCGAACGAACCGTAGTCGTCCGGATGTGCCGCGACGAGATGCTCCGCGATTGCGAGCGCCGCGTCGGTTTCGCCGAGCTGGAACTGAGCCGACGCGTGCAGCAGGTTCGCCTTCAGGTGATCGGGGTCGACTTCGAGGACCCGTTTCGCCGTGCGTGACGCATCCTGGTAGTAGAACGTGACGTTGATGTCCTGGATGCCCTCCGCGACCATCGCGTCGGCCTTCATGTGGTAGACCTGCGCCAAGGCGACCAGCAGGTCCAGCGCGGCGGGGAACTTCTCCGACGCCCCATCGAGCAGGTCCATCGCGTCGTTGAATCGACTCGCGCGGCCGAGATTCTCGCCCGCGTGCAGGAACCACTCGGGATTCGTCGCCTCGAGTTCGGTGAGGCGGAGGAACGCGTCCGCCGCCGACGCGTGATCCCCCTTGGCCTCCGCATCGAAAGCGGCCCGACGGATCGCGCTCGTGTCGACGGCGTCGGTCGGGCGGTCCTGAGCGACGGCGCAGCTCGATGTCAGCACGAGCACCGACAGCAGTGCGAGCGACCTCATTTCGGCTCCTGCTCTTGCTCGCGCTCCAGTCGCCCGAGGCGTGACAGGTGCCGGGCGCTCGCGCGCTGCTGGAACGGGTAGAACGTAAGGCTCTTCTCGAACGCTGCACGTGCCTCGGCGAGCCGCTTGGTCCAGTTCATGTGGTAGACGCCCAGGTTCTGGTAGCAGTCGCCGACCGCCTCCTGGAGATCGCGCAGTTCGGCGGTGTCCTCCGGCGGGTCGTCCTCGAGTCGAGTCTCGCCGTCGGCGATCGCCTCGTCGAGGAGTTGCTTCGCCAGGTCGAGATCCCGGCCGAGGTGGTAGATCAACAGGAGCGCACGGTCGTTGCGCAGGCGCACGTTGGTCGGATCCGCCGTCGAAGCGCGTGTGTAGGCGGCGTAGCTCGCCTCGAAGTAGGGCTTGGCCGCATCCTCCTCGCCGCTCCGCGCCATCTCTGCGCCGAGGTCGCGTGCGAACAGACCTTCGTTGTTCGCGAGGTCGACGTCGTCCGGCGCGAGCTTGCCGACGGCGATGTACAGGTCGGCCGCCTCCTTGAGTCGGTTGGTGCTGAAGTAGTGGTGGCCGATGACCATGATCCCGCGCTTGATCGAACCGTTGCCGAGGTCTGACGCCAGCGCCGAGGGCTTGCGTTCGAGCGCGGCGAGCAGGCTGGCCTTCGCGTCCTCGTGTCGGTCGATGCTGATCTGCGCGAGCCCGCGACTGCCGAGGCAGAAGGCTGCCCACTCGTCGCACGACGCCGCGTAGGACTCCTCGATCTCCTTCGAGCGATCGAAGTCCCCGAGTGCTCGGTCGAACGTCTTGATCGCTTCCTCGGCGCGGCTACCGCTCCACTCGGCGAGCGCACGGTAGTAGCGCGCCTTGCCGCAGTACCAGAGTCCGAACGCGTCATCGCGATCGGCGAGCACGTCGATGACGGCCTCGTTCTCACCGACGTGGTAGCCGGTCGTCACGAGCAGGTCGATCAGCTTGCCATCGTTCGGAGCGCGCCGGCATGCACGCGTCAGCGCACCGATGGCGCGCTTGCTGTCGCCGGCCCAGCGCTCGACGTTGACCCAGTCCGAGAGTTCGGACGGAGTCAGCGCGCGCTCGGCCTCGACCTTCGCGAACGAGGATCGTGCGGTCTCGAGGGCCTTCGCGTCGTCCTGGTTCGAGTTGCGCGCGCTGATGTAGACCTGCGCCGCTGCCGTCGCGAGCAGGCCGCGTGCGGTGAGCGCCTCGTCCTTGGACAGGGTCGCTTCGCCGACGAGCTTCTCGAGGACGTCCTTCGACTCGGCGAACGCTCCGGTCGCGTTGAGCGCCTCCGCGAGTCGGAGACGGGGTTCGATCGGGGCCGGGTCGATCTCACACGCCTTCCGCAGCTGGGCGACGGCGTCGTCGAACAGACCCTGGATGAGGCCTGCATCCCCGCTCGACTGGGCCTGGGCCTGGGCGTAGCGCAGGGAGTAGAGCCCGACGTAGAAGTGCCACGGTGCGTAGCCCTTCATCTCCTTGGCCAACTTGTCGAGCACGAGCAACGCACCGTCCCAGTCGCTCTGCTCCGCGCTCGCGACGGCCTCCTTGACACGCGCGTCGAACGTGCGCTTGCGCGGGTCCTGCGGCCGGTCGGCGTTCGCGTCCCGCGCAGTGCCACGCAGCTCGTCGAGGCGACGCGCGGCGGCGCGGTGGTCACCCGGGTAGAAACCGACCGCTCGTTCGTAGAACGACTCGGCCTCTGCCAACGGCTTGTTCAGCCGCTCCAGCAGCACGCCGATGTTCTCGTAGGCGTCGCCGACGGCCTCCTCGAGGAACCGCTTCTCATCCGAGGCGTCCTCGTCGAGCTCCGCGAGCCGCGACTCACCGAGTTCGATCGCGCGATCGAAGCACGCGCGCGCGCGGTCGTAGTCGCGGTGGAGGTGGTAGAGCAGCATGAGACCGCAATCGTTGACGATGCGCGGATCGTTGGATTCGAGTGCGACCGCCTTCTCGTAGTAGTCGTAGCTCTTCTCCCACAACGCCATCGCCTTGCCGATCGCGGCACGTCGAGCCTCCTCGGAGCCCCGATCGGTGTCGGCGACCTCGGCGATCTTCGCGCCGAGATCGCGGGCGCAGAGCGCCGCGTTGTTGTAGATCACGCCGAACTCGTCGGGGTGGCGCTCGAGGATCCGCTCGTAGAACGCGAGACCGCGTTCGAGGCCGTCCTCACCGGCGATCGTGCGTTGCCCGAGCATGCACAGGTTGCCGAGGTAGTGCTTCTGCAGACCGTCCCACATGCGCGGGCGACCGTCGTCGTAGGCAGCGATGCTCGGGTGGATGTCGAAGGCATGCTCGTAGCGGCTCAGTGCTTCGTCGTTCCGTCCGGCGTCGAAAGCGACGCGACCGAGCGAGAGTTCGCAGATCGCCCGCCACTGCGCGCACGAATCGGCGAACGCCGGTCGCTTGCTCGCGCAGGCGGAGAACGTCTCGAGTGCATCCTCGTAGAGCTTGGTCGCGGCTTCGAAGTTGCTCGTTCGCCGCCGATCGTCGGCGGCCGCGGCCTGGGCACGCCCGAGGTACCAGAGCAATGTCGCGTCCTCGCCGTGCGTCTTCAGCAGCCGGCGATATGCGCCGACGAGGCCGCGCGCGCCACCGCTGGCGAAGTAGATGTCGCGGAACTCTTCGTGGAGATCGGCCGCCGCAGGGTCGGCGACGATCGCGCGCTCCAGCGTCTCGAGCGCCTCCTTGTCCCGGTTGAGCCAGCGGTAGACGCGCGCGCTGCGTCGCGCGGCTTCGGCCACGGCTCCGAGCTCGTTCGCGGCCTGCGCGCTCGCGAGGACCGTCTTCGCCAGCAGCTTCGTCTCGTCGCCGGGCCGGGTCTCGCCACCGTTCGCGATCTCCTCGCGGCGCGCGACGACGAACTGCTGGAGCTGGTTGTCGGCGACGCGGATCATCGCCGTCGCGCGGTCGGCGTCCGGCGCACCCGCTTCGGAGAGGACCCGGAAGGAGCGAAGGCCCGCGTTCACGCCGGCCTCGAAGTCGCCGTTGGCGAGGTGCCACTCGGCGAGTCGCGACCAGCCCGTTCCGTCCGATGGATCGAGGTTCTGAGCGGTCTCGAGGTTGCGAATCGCGTCGAGCAGGAAGAGCTGCGCGCCTTCGCGCTTCGCCTGGAACAGCGCGAAGTTGCCCTCGGCGGCGATCCTGTGTGCCTCGCGCTGGTTCGGGTCATCGGCGAGGATCCGGTCGGTGAGGCGCAACGCCTCGTCGATCGATCCTTCGTCGAGCAGTCGCCGCGCCTCTTGGAGGCTCGGTGGTGCGATCGGCTCGTCGTTCGTTCCGGTCTTCGCTCCGGCACAGCCGAGCAAGGCGACCACGATCGTGGGGAGGAACGGTCTCATTCTGTTGCGTGGGTTCGGGACATGGCTGGAACCATGCGGGGACGTACGAGGGGTCGGGACCGCCGGGTACGATAGCACTGCGACGGCTCGTGCCCCTGGTTTTCCGGGTCCGGCAGCCTCGTCCTCGCGGGCCGCGCGGGGCCGGGACTCGGTTGGCGCACGCCGCCCCGGCGATTCGTTCTGGCGAGGGGTCGACAGAGGCGCGGAAGGGACGGGCGAGCCAGGCGTCGATGACCCGGGACCGAATCCGTTGGTTGGTGTGCTGGGCTCACGAACGCTCGGGATCAAAGGCAAGACGGGGGAGTGCGCGACCTCATTTGCGGCGGGCGCGCGCCACGATCAGGAACACCGATACGACGACTCCGCGGATCGGGATCCCTCGATGTCGGCGGGCGCCCGCCACCGCGGCGCGCGCGCGCCGCCCCCCAGTCGAGGAAGTCCGGCTATTGCCCTTGGCGTTCCCCCGCCCCGCCCTCCGTCGCCGCGTCGCCGTCGTTCGGCCGCTCGCCC
>JAGQQZ010000748.1 GCA_020425915.1 Planctomycetota bacterium
AAGGTCACCTTCCCGACAAGAACCGTGACTCGCAGGGGCGTCCTCCCAGAACGCACGGATCTCGTAGACCACGGGGATCCCGGCGGCGCGCCCTACGCGCAAGGCCGGGATCGCGGTCAGTATCGGGGAGTGCGCGTGGATCACGTCGGGCCGGACCGCGTGGACCACCTCCGCGAGACGCCGCGTGGTCGCGCGCATCTCGGCGCGCTCCCGCGATACCGGGAACCGCATCGCGATCCCGTGCGGTCGGCTCGTCCGATGGAACTCGAGTCCCTCGACGGTCTCGACCGCAGGCCCTGGTGCCGTGTGTCGGGGCGTCGTCAGGTGGAACGTCTCCCAACCACGCGCGCGCTGATGCTCGAGGATCGCCCGCGTGCGGAACGCGTATCCGCTGTGCAACGGAATCGAGTGATCGAGGACGTGAAGGATGCGCATGGTCGCCGGGCGGTTCGGTTTACCCGCACGAACCGAACTCCTCGATGCAAATCCCTTAGGATCGGTCCAGCCGATGCCGAGTCGACGCCACACCGCGAACGAGGACCCACTGCGCAACTTCCACCCGACGGTGCGTGCGTGGTTCGCGTCGGAGTTCGCCGGGCCGACGCCACCGCAGCGTGCGGGTTGGCCGCTCATCGCCGCGGGACGGAACGTGTTGATCGCCGCGCCGACGGGATCCGGCAAGACACTGACTGCGTTCCTGCACGCGATCTCGCGCCTCGCGTCGCAGGGACCGGAGCTCCCGGACGAGACCCAGGTCGTCTACGTGTCGCCGCTGAAGGCGCTCGGCAACGACGTGCAGAAGAACCTGCTCGCGCCGCTCGCAGCACTGCGCGAGCGCGATCCGTCGCTGCCCGAGATCTCGGTCGTCGTGCGTTCCGGCGACACGCCCGCGAGCCAACGAGCAGCGATGCGCAAGCGCGCGCCCCACGTACTCGTGACGACCCCGGAGTCGCTCTACATCCTGCTGACGAGCGAGAGCGGCCAGTCGATGCTGTCGACCGTCCGCACGGTGATCGTCGACGAGATCCATGCGATGGTCGGCGACAAGCGCGGCGCGCACCTGTCGCTGACGCTCGAACGTCTGGCCGACCTGGCCGGCGAGTTCCAACGCATCGGGCTGTCCGCGACGCAGAACCCGATCCGGCGCACGGCCGACTTCCTCGCCGGCGTCGGTCGCGACTGCGAGATCGTCGACACCGGACACCTGCGCGAACTCGACCTCGGGCTCGAGGTTCCAGAGTCCCCTCTGGGCGCGGTCTGTTCGCACGAGACCTGGCACGAGATCTACGAGCGTTCGGTCGAGTTGATCCAGCAGCACAAGACGACGCTGGTGTTCGCGAACACGCGCAAGCTGACCGAGAGAATCGCGGCGAAGCTCTGTGAGGTGCTCGGGGAGGACGCGGTCGCGAGCCATCACGGCAGTCTCTCACGGGAACGCCGCCTCGACGCCGAGGCGCGGCTCAAGAACGGCGAGCTGCGTGCCCTCGTCGCGACCGCATCGCTGGAACTCGGGATCGACATCGGTGACGTCGACCTCGTGATCCAGGTCGGCGTCCCGGCGCGGATCGCGACGTTCCTGCAGCGCGCGGGTCGCGCCGGCCACGGCATCGGTCGCGTGCCGAGGTCACGGATCTTCCCGCTGACGCGCGACGAGCTGGTCGCGGCGTCCGCGATCCTGCTGGCGGTGCGACGCGGCGAACTCGACGAGACGATCGTTCCGCCCGGACCGATCGACATCCTCGCGCAACAGGTGGTCGCCGCCTGCGTGCAACGAGATCGAACGGTCGACGAACTCCACACGCGGCTCGCCCGCGCGTGGCCGTACCGCGAACTGTCGCGCGAGACGCTGGACGAGGCGATCGGACTGCACGATCGTGGTCGCTACGCACTGCTCCACTCCGATGCCGTCGGCGGCCGCGTCCTCGCGACCAAGCGAGCGCGGATCCCAGCGCTGACCTCGGGCGGCGCGATCCCCGACCGCGCCGACTACGACGTCGTGCTCGAGCCCGAGAACACGAAGATCGGCACGCTCGACGAGGATTTCGCGATCGAGTCGAGTCAGGGCGACATCTTCCAGCTCGGCACGACCTCATGGCGAATCCTCAAGGTCGAGCCCGGCAAGGTGCGCGTGGCGAGCGCCGCGGGTCTGCCGCCGACGTTGCCGTTCTGGTTCGGCGAGGCTCCCGCGCGGTCGAACGAGTTGGCGCACGCCGCGTCCGAGGTGCGCGAGCACGCTCACGATCCCGACTGGTCGATGTCGACGATCGGCGTGCCGCGCGCCGCCGCGGTCCAGCTCGCGGACTACCTGCTGGCCGGACGCAAGGGACTCGGCGTGGTG
>JAGQQZ010000065.1 GCA_020425915.1 Planctomycetota bacterium
GCCACGCACGTGCTGCTGCGCGTCGAACCGCAGACCGAGTCGATTCCGCAGGAAGTCGTAGGTCGCGTCCGGGTCCTGACCGGACCGGAGGAGCGCTTGCCGGTTCTCGATCTCGTTCACCCGCGCCGTGCGACCGTAGCGCTCGATCCACGTCGCCAGCAGCCGATCGACCTCGTCGTACTCGCCGCGCTGCTGGCGGTACAGACAGTGGTAGAAGTAGTAGTCGCGCGTCCCCGGAATGAGCTCGGCGAGTGCCTCGGCACGGTCCGTCGCCAGCGCGAAGCGCTCCTCGAATCCGATCTCGACCCCCTGCGCGACGGATTCACGGACGAGGGATGCGAGGGCGAAGATCGCGACCAACGAACGGATCACGAACGATCGGGCGGATGGTTGCATGGCGGTCGAACTCCTGACGGCTACGGATGCTCGGACGAACGAGAGCTTGGCGGCTCGGATCACGGCGAACCGGAATCGGGACGGATTCCATTCGGTTCCCGCGAGATGCAAAAGAAGTGCCGCGGCACTCCCGCTGTCTCCCCGATCTTGCCCGGAGCGGCTCAGTCGGGCCACGATCGAGCCGACTGGACGTCGACCCAGGCCGAGAACGGGACCGCCGTCGCCCCGTCCAGGGCGATGCGGAGCCGGTAGCGGCCGATCGGTGCTTCGACGGGGAGGTCGACCGCGAACGTGATGGCGTGAACGCCGACGGGATCGGGGATGGTCAGGATCGGGGACGCGAACTCGGTGGCGTCATCCTCGTGCACGAGGATCGCTCGGAGCGCGACCCGATCGTGGCCGGCTGGACCAGCGACCAGCGCGTCGACCTGCGCGTGCCCACCGACCCGCACGTCGAAACCACGGCAGCGCACGGCGCGAACGACGAACCCGTCGCCGAGCGCAGCCGGAAGCTCCGCGGCGACAGGTTCCACTTCGAGCGCGCAGTCGCGACGACTCGCCTCGACCAGCCGACGAATCCGGAGTCCGTCGACGCGCCCGCCACGAACGTGCTCGTCGATCCGGTGCAGCACACCCTCCCACTGCTTGTCGCGCGCGAGGGTCAACCGTCCGACGACCTCCGGACGGGCGAACGGAATCGACACTCGGGGATCGTGCCCCGTGAACAGGAACGCGCCATCGTGCAACGACGGTAGGTCGACGACCCATTCCGGTCCGGTCGGAGGAGGGTCCTCGCGCATGACGACTTCGAGCCGGCGGGCGATCCGCTCCGTCTCGCACCAGGGCCCCGCGTTCGCGAACGCGACGGCGAACGCGAACACGACGAACGCGATCGCGACCCGACGCAGCGAGAACCGGGACACGAACAGGGCGACCCCGGCGACCACCGCGAGCGTCGGTTCGTACAGCAGGCGCGAACTCCGCAGGTCGACCGAGGTCGCGGCTTCGAACGGGGCGTTGTAGATCGGCACGTTCGCGAGGACGAGCCAGCCGATCGCGAACGCTGCGACCGAACGGAACTCACGCCTGCCACGGATGGCCGTGGCAAGGAGCCAGACCCAGACCACACCTTGCAAGGCGACCAGGACATCGCGGAACCACCACGGGTTTCGCAGCAGGTTCACCGGCGCGAACGTCAC
>JAGQQZ010000749.1 GCA_020425915.1 Planctomycetota bacterium
CGCGATCGCGGTGGTAGAAGTTGACCCAATCGCCCTGCGAGTAGTCGCCGGTGATCGAGACCGGAGCGTTCGGCGTCCAAGAGTTGCCGCTGCGCGTCGCGACCTTGACCAGGTTCGTGCCATCCCACTGGACACGGATCTCCGTGCCCGCGTTCGGATCGAACACCTCGAGATCCTCGCCGGCCAGGTTCCCGAGCGTGCTGCTGACGCGCGTGCGCTTCTCGAGTCGGCCGGGGACCACGACCGCGGTGTAGGTCTCGTCCGGTGTGTTCGAGTCGTAGCTTCGTCGCGTCAGGGTCTCGCCGTTGGTGAGGGTGACGTGGTCCGGGAACCAGAGTCCGTGATAGCCGGCCCAGCCGTGCACGCCGTTCGTGTTCTCCACACCGAACCCCGACACGGACTCGATGCGCTCACCGGTGCTCGCGTCGTACACGCCGTAGCGATAGACCTGCGTCGTGAAGCTGTTGCGGTCGAAGACCTTGATGATCGAAGCGCCGGACACCTTCTTGCGCGCCACGTAGTTCGAGTTGAACTGCAGGTAGTACTCCGCCTGACTGACGGTCGTGCCACCGCCGTTGTTCCAGGCCGACTTCGACTCGGAGTAGGCTCGACCCGCGGCACCTGTCGTCGTGCCCACGAGTCGTGCACGCTGGCGGAACGCCTGCTGCCCGACGCCGACCGGGGAATCCGGATCGCCCTCGAGCATGTAGAACGCGAACTCCGCCTGACCATCATCGCGCTCGACCGTCCGAAGATAGCCGCGGAACTCGATGTTCGGGTCGTCGTGCGCCTGGTTGAGGCCGAGCTGCTTGAACTCGAGATCGAACTTGCCGTAGGGCGCCGTCGCGGTCGGGGAACCCGAGATCGTCACCTTGCCGTAGATCAAGCCGCCCTGGTCACCGGAGTTCTCGAACCAGAACTTGACGATGTGTGGGGCAGACGCACTCGCGCGCGACGAATCGACGACGAACCGTTGGTACTGCGTCGAGTCCCCGCCGCGCCCAGCCCCGCCGCCGTCTCCACCGCGCTCCTCGCAGCCGACGAGCGCGACGTAGGGTCCCTTGTTGAGCACCGTCGGATCGTCGTAGCCGGTTTGCTTGACGCTGCAGAGGATCATGTTGACCGTGTTCAGCGGATCCATGGCCTCGTCGTGGATCCAGAACTGGGTGGGGTCCTCGTCGTAGGTGATCGCGGCGGCGACGCCGGGCGACAATTGCAAGGAGCCCGCCGACTGTGCTTCAACGAGCGCCACCTGCGCGGGCACGCTGAGCCCTTGCACCGAACCCGAGCCTCCACCACCGCAACTCGCGAGAACGCCCAGCGCGAACGACGCGCCACTGATCCGTCCGAACATCCGATCTCCTCTCCTTCGTTCCGAGCCTACGACCGCCATGGGATCGGCGGTTCCGCTCTTGCATCGGCCCCTCGGACCCAGGATCTGGAGTCGCGTGGAGAGGTTCCGCCCGATCAGACGCGGATGTCTTCGGATTCGACGGACTCGGCGCCCGCGATCCGCGGGTCGACCTCGCGTCCGAAGAATGCGTCGACCTGCTGGGGTGCGCGCCCGACGAAGCGGCGCGGATCGAGCAGTTCGCCGAACCGGTCCGCGACAGCAGCGAACGCGGGATCGGCGGCCAACAGCTCGAGCAGAGGATTGGCCCGGCCCTCGACCTTGATCTGCCGCGCGGCCTCGCGGCTGTGCTGCCTGATACGCTCGTGCAGCTCCTGTCGATCACCGCCGGCTCGCACGCCCGCCATGAGGATCTCCTCGGTAGCCAGGAACGGCAGGCTCTCGCGCAGCCGACGTTCACAGACCTTCGGGAAGACGACCAGCCCACGGACGACGTTCGTCATCAGGGTCAGGATCGCATCGACCGCGAGGAAGCTCTCGGGGATCGCGATACGCCGGATCGCGGAATCGTCGAGCGTACGCTCGAGCCACTGCGTCGATGCCGTGTGCGCGGCCGTCTCGGCGGCAACGACCACGTAGCGCGCGAGCGCGTTGATCCGCTCGCAGCGCATCGGGTTCTTCTTGTAGGCCATCGCGGACGACCCGATCTGCGACTTCTCGCTCGGTTCCTCGATCTCACCCTCGTGAGAGAGCAACCGGAGATCGTTCGCGAACTTCGCCGCGGACTGCGCGACACCGGCCAGCACTCCCATGATCATCGAATCGATCTTGCGGGTGTAGGTCTGTCCACTCACGGCAATGGAGCGGTCGAATCCGATCGCCCCACACACCCGACGATCGAGTTCCTCGACCTTCTCGTGGTCACCGTCGAACAGCGCGAGGAACGATGCCTGCGTACCCGTCGTTCCCTTGACGCCGCGACAGGGCAGCCACTCGACGAGGCGCCGGACTTCATCGAGATCGAAGACCAGATCCTGGGCCCACAGGCTCGCACGCTTGCCAACGGTCACGGGCTGCGCGACCTGGAAGTGCGTATAGCCGAGGCAGGCCAGATCACGGTGCTCGCGGCCGAACGACCCGAGCGCGGACAGCGCGGCACAGAGCCGTTGGCCGACGAGGCCCAACGCTTCGCGATAGATCACGAGATCCGCGTTGTCGGTGACGAAGCAGCTGGTCGCACCGAGATGGATGATCGGCATCGCCGACGGCGCCAGCTCTCCGTAGTGGTGCACGTGCGCCATGACGTCGTGGCGCAGTTCGCGCTCCAGCTCCGCGACGCGATCCCAGTCGAACTCCGTGCGGTGCGACTCGAGTTCAGCGATCTGGGCCGCTGTGACCGGCAGCCCGAGTTCGTGTTCGGCGCGAGCGAGCGCGATCCAAAGGTCGCGCCACGCCTCGTGCCTGCGGCGTGGCGCAAACATCGCCGCCATCCGGCGGCTCGCGTAGCGCTGGATCAGGGGATGGTCGAAGCGCTCGGCATCGGTCATGCCGTTGTTTTAGTGTCGACGCCAACCGAGCGCACGCGCGACCCGGACGACCTCAACGGCACCGAACCGTTCGACTCGGGACCCGAACCGGCACCCGTCGCGTGCGGTACTCCCACCGTCCCGGGACCCACACTCGGTCGAAGCCGGCCGCGCGCACCACGAACCGAATCCGATTGCCGCACGAGTCGTAGCGGAACCCGAACTCTGCCGGGCGCCAAACACGGTCATAGTAGCCCTCGACCCACACGCGCTCTCGCACGACTTCGTAGCGGACGACGCGACGCGAAGCCGGTCCCTTGGACGTCCGCCGGATCTCGCCGTGCGCCCTCGGCGCTCCGGCCGTCGCGACCACCCGGTCGGAGCCGATGCGGACCGTGACCTGGGCGGGAGTGGAGACGCTCAGCCCGAGAAGGGCGAGCACGATCGACATCGCTGCGTTTCTCATGGTGAGGTGAGACAGAGCGAATCGCGTGCCAGGCCCCAGGAGGCCGAATTCGGCCGAATCGGGCGCTGTCGGTGTCCTGTCGACAGGACACGAGTCGCGGAGCGGCGTCAGTCCCGAGGCGAGCTGGACGTCGGGCGAGCGAAGCCCAGCACGACACCCAGCACGGAACCGACGAAGTCGCTGCACACGTCGAGGATCGAACAGTCACGGCCAGGCACCGTGCTCTGGTGGAGTTCGTCGACGACGCCGTAGAGGGTCGAGATCGCGATCGCGACGAGGACTCGCACACGGTGTGACCATGGACGGCCCGTGAGCGCCGACATGACGAGGATCGAGAGCACGAAGTACACGACGACATGCCCGCTGTTCCACACCACCGAGAACCACAAGGGCCCCGGCTGGCCGTGCGAAGATCGCGCCGACAGCATCCAGAGCACGCCCGCCCAGCCGATCGCGCTGCCCCACCTCAGCCACGCCGGTGTGGCACTCGCATACACGGCGACGGTTCGCCGGAAGATGCTGATCACCGCGAATTCTTCGGGACGCGCCCGGCGAGCGTCATTCCCACCGTGTGACTCCAGGTGAACGAGACGTCTTCGAGCGACTGCCGGATCAGGAACAGCCCTCGACCGCGTTCGTCGTCCAGGGCCGGGGGCTCGGTGAGTTCGGCAAACCTCCGTTCGAGGTCCGCGACGAGCTGCTCGGGCGCATCCGGGTCGATGAACGTGAACTCGAGGAACGCACCGTCGAGCGCCAGCTCGAAATGCGGTTCCTGCACCCGGTAGTCGGCAGAGTGGTCGATCGAGTTGCTCGCGATCTCATCGACGACGAGGACGATGCGGTTGGTCGTGAATTCCGCGATCTGCCAGACCTCGAGCTGGGTGCGAACCGACGAGCGGAGTTCACGCATCGCCTCACGGTCGGCGACGCAGGGGAACGACACTTCCTCCCTCATGCCCCCTCCAGGTCGACGAGCATCGAGTAGTCCACGCAACGGGCGGAGTGGGTCAGCGCGCCGATCGAGATCCGGTCGACGCCGCACTCCGCGAACGCGCGGACCGACTCGAGGGTCACGCCGCCCGAAGCCTCGACCTCGACCGACCTCCCCGACGCGCGCGCCGTCTCGCGGACCAACGCCACCGCTTCGCGCAGTGGCTCGCCGGGCTCGAAGTTGTCGAGCAGGACGACGCCGGCGCCGCCCTCGACCGCCGCCCGAGCCTCGTCGAGGTTCCGTGCCTCGGCGACGATCGGCTCGGCATCCGGCGGTAGCGACGCGGCCACGCGCTCGACGACGTCCCGATACGGCATCCCCGCCCATGCGAAGTGGTTCTCCTTCAGCAGGACCTGATCGAACAATCCGATCCGATGGTTCGTGCCACCGCCGACCGCGACGGCGTACTTCTCGAAGCGTCGAAGCATCGGCGTCGTCTTGCGCGTGTCGTAGATCCGCGCCCCCGTCCCCGCGACCGCGTCGACGTACCGTGCCGTGCCGGTGGCGATGCCGGACAGTCGCTGCAGGAAGTTGAGCGCGGTGCGCTCGACCGCCAGGAGCGCGGCGACGGAACCGGACACTCGGATCACGACGTCACCGGGCCGCGCTCGGGTTCCGTCGGGCCCCAGTCTCTGCGTGATGCGGGCGTTCGGATCCAGCGCGGCGAACGCGTGCTCCACGATCGGGAGACCGGCGACCACCAGGTCCTCCTTGGCCACGATCCTGGCGACGCCGGCCCGGTCGACGGGCAGCGCCAGTCGCGTCGTCAGGTCACCGGATTCTCCGAGGTCTTCACGCAGCGCGCGACCGACGCATTCCTCGACGAGAACTCCGGGCAGATCCATGGGGCCGCAGTGTATCCACGTCGCCGAGCCCGGCTCAATCCACATGGAGCAGGCTTCGTAGTCGTTCGACGGTCCTGGGCCCGATCCCGTCGACCGCGTCTAGATCCTCGATTCGCTGGAACGGACCGAATCGCACACGATGTAGCACGATCGCCGCCGCTCGACCGCGACCGATGCCCGGCAACAGGGCGAGCTCGGCGATCGAGGCGGCGTTCGGATCGAGCCGAACCGGATCCGCGAACGGCAGGCCCGCGTACCGCCCGGCGTCCACGTGGCGCACGACCAGCCCGGCGGCCTCGATCGACGTCACCGCGGCGAAAGCCCACCAGAGAATCCGGCGACGGCTCGCCGGGAGCGAGGATCGCCGACTCAGAACAGCTGGCCGAGCTGGGTCTGGAATCGCGCGCCGAATCCGAGCGAGGGTTCGACCGACCGCGGCCGGAACGAACCGACGACGGCCCGCAGTCGGTCGAGGATCAGGTGGATCGAGCGGGAGGTCGCACATTCCGGATGGCTCACCACGAGCGGTGGCTGCCCGAGTCGCCGCTGCGTCACGGCCGGATCCTCGAGCACTTCGCCCAGGTAGTGCAATTCGACACCCGTAAACCGGCGTGCGACCTCGGCCAACTTCTCGAACGTCTTGTCACCTTGTCCCGCCTCGGCGACACGATTCACGACGATCGAGAACGGTGATCGCTGGCACTGCGCGGCGAGGCACTTGATGACCGCGTAGGCATCGGTCAACGCCGCGATCTCCGGCTGCGTGACGAGGATCACATGGTCCGTGCAGGACATCGGCAGGACCGTCTGCGGTGAGATGCCCGCACCGATGTCGAGCAGCACGACATCGTGTTCACACACCAGGGCCCCGAGTTCGCTGCCCAACACGGCGAGTTCGGCACGCCCGAGGTTGGCCATCCGCTGCACGCCCGACCCTCCGGGAATCAGTCGCGGGCCGTGTTGCGTCTCGATGATGGTGTCCTCGAAACGCGCGCCACCCGAGATCACGTGCTGCAACGTCTTGATGGGTTTCGCGCCGAGCAAGAGGTGATCGCACGCGAGGCCGAAGTCGCAGTCGACCAACGCAACCCGGCGATTCGTGTCGCGCCAACGACTCGGGGCGATCGCCACGCCTTGGTGCAGCGTCACGGCGAGACTCGTGGCGAGGAACGACTTGCCGGTCCCCCCTTTCCCGCTCGCGATCGCAATGGTCAGGCCTTCTTCCCGATTGGCAGCGGCGGCAGCTTCCTCGCGGCGGGCACTCCCGCCGAGCCAACGGCCCAGGAAACGCTCGGTTCGGCGCCGATCGCCGACCTCGCCGTGCCGCAGCACCAAGTCAGGCCTCCATCACATGCGTACTCCGATCAGGGATCCTTGGCCTCCGAGCTCAGCCCACTGAATGCGTCGAACTCCTCCTGCGACACCTCGGTGTCGTCGAGCATCGGAGCCCGGGGCAAGGGATGTAACGTGTGATCGATACGCAATCGATCACGCGTCGTGGTCTGGGATTCCGGCTGGGAATCCACGGCATCGGCGAGAGCCCGCTCGAGAGCCGCGTCGCGTCGACGCACGTTCTCGGGCTGGGCGAGTTGTTCGAGATAGTTGCGCGCGATCGCGTCCGCGATGCGCCGGGCATCCGACGCACGCACCGGCTGGGGCTCGTCGTCGTGGCCGACGCCCGCGATGAACAGGCGATCGCCGACCAGGAAGAGTTCCGCGAGCAGGCCGTGGGTCGAGTAGAAGCGCCGCGAGTAGCGATCACCGCGCACTTCGACGTTCGGGTCGATCTTCTGAACCAGCTGGATGATGTCCGATCCGACGCGCTCGAGGTCCGCGTTGGCGACGCCTCGCGGCACCGTCGGCGTGTCGTCCGCACCATCGGCGGTCGCGCCGAAGACCGGCGACATTCCCGCGTGGAGGTGCCCGTCGAGCACGAAGGCCTCGCAGCGATACATCGCCAGGTCCGCCAGGTTCATGTTCCGGAGCGTGGCGACGCAGGTTTCGCTGAACTCGAAACCCACGACGATGACGCGAAGGGTCGCGCCGATCCGAACACCCGCGTCCGGCAGCGCGCTCAGCAGCAGGCGCTCGTGCCGGTTCACCCACTGGGTCGCCACGAACACGCGAAGGGCGATGTCGTAGTCGCCGTCGAGGCCGTCACCGGCCAGGAACACGAGCGTGAGCCGCCCGGCCGTGTCACAGCCCAGGGCGTCGACGACGATACCGTCCTCGATCACCAGCTCTCGCTGGATGAGTTGGAACCCACGCTCGATGCGCTCGGGCTCGCCTTCCAAGAGATCCCACAGACTCTCGTGAGTCCGAGGGATGATTGGCGCGGAAATCATCGGTGCCTCCCAGTGGTGACCACCCGCCCAGGTGGTACGGCCGCAGCAGACCGTTTCGACCGGATTCTCGATGTCCTGGCGTCCCGATGCAAGCGCAGGAACAAGATCTTGGGGGTCCTGCCGACTTCAACGAGCGAAGCCGCGTCGCTCTTCGACGCGGCACAACGCTGTCGCGAGCGCATCGCTCGCGTCGCTCGGACCATCGATCGATGCCAACCCGAGCTGCCTCGCGGTGAACGCCGCGACGGTCTCCTTGCTCGCGTTGCCCGATCCGGCGACGGCCCGCTTGATCCTCGCGGGCGGATACTCGTGGATCTGCACGCCGTGTCGGTGCCCACTCGCGAGAACCACCCCACGCGCCTCGCCGACGCGCATCGCCGATTGCACGCTCTTGCCGAAGAACGCCTCCTCGAGCGCCAACTCGTCGGGCCGCAGCCGGTCGAGTGCCGCCTCGAGCTCGATCGAGAGTGCGCCGAGCCGGGCCGCGAGGGCCTTGCCACGGCCGAGGCGCCAGACACCGACTTCCAGCACCGAACAGTCGCTCGCCGCCCCGATGGAGCCCAGCGTGACCACGTTGCCAGCGCGCTGGGCGAGCGGGAGCCCGCCCGTAGCCGTCGGTCGCGACCGCTCGACCACCTCGAGACACGCGAAGCCCACGACCACGGTGCCCGGATCGATTCCCAGAATCCTGACCGCCGCCACGTGCCCGATCGTACGGAGGCCGCAGGAGCATTGCACGGACGACGCTCGAATGGATAGCCTCGCGGCGGTGAAGGTCTCGATGCTGCTGCTCGCGTCCGGACGCGGTGAACGACTCGGTGCGAGCGTGCCGAAGGCGTTCGTCGAACTGGCCGGTGAGCCACTCGTCGTGCGCAGCATGCGGCGCCTCGCAGCGGTCACCGACGACCGCGAGATCGTGCTGGCCGTACAAGCATGTGATCGCGAGGCTTTCGTGAACCCGATCCTCGAGAGCCTCCGAGCTGCCGGACTGGATCGCGTCGTCGACGGTGGCGCGACACGGCAGGAGTCGATGGAGCGCGCGTTCGAAGCTTCGACTGCGGACAGCGACGTCGTCCTGATCCACGACGCGGCGAGACCGTTCTTCTCGATCGAGGCGACGCGGCAGGCGATCGCGATCGCGATCGAAGTCGGCGGAGCCGTTCTCGCGACTCCGGTAGCCGACACGATCAAGCGCGTCGACGAAGCGGGGTGCGTCATCGAGACCGTCGAGCGCTCTGGTCTGTGGGCCGCGCAGACCCCACAGCTGTGTCGACGCGACGCGCTCGCCCGGTCGATCGAAATCGCCAGACGCGACCGCTTCCTGGCGACCGATGACGTCTCCCTCCTCGAGTACGCAGGCATCGCGGTGCAAGTGGTCGAGGGATCGCGTCGCAACATCAAGGTCACGACGCCCGCCGACATGGAGATCGCCGAGCACCTGGCGAGTTCGGAGGACCCGTGAACGAACTGCCCCGCATCGGCGTAGGGATCGACCTGCACCGCCTCGAACCCGGTCGGCCTTGTGTGGTCGGCGGGGTCGCGATCGACTCCCCGGTCGGCCCGGTCGGGCACAGCGACGGGGACGTCGTGCTCCATGCGGCCTGCGACGCCGTGCTCGGCGCCGCCGGTCTGGACGATCTCGGAACGTTGTTCTCGGACCGGGATCCGGCCAACGCCGGCCGTGCATCGAGCGAGTTCTGCACGGAGGTCGTGCGCCGACTGGCCGGACTCGGCTTGCGCGTCGTCTCGCTCGATGTCGTGATCGAGACCGAACGCCCCAAGATCGCCCCGCATCGCGCTTCGATCCGCTCGCGCGTGGCCGAACTGTTCGACCTGCCGACCGACCGCGTCAACGTCCGCGGCAAGACCGGCGAAGGTGTCGACGCGGTCGGGGAGGGACGCGCGATCCGCGCGACGGCCGTCGCCCTGCTCGTGTCCGTCTGACGCGACTCGCGCCGGGATCAGGAGATCGGTCCGGTCTGCAGATCGATCATCCGGCGGTAGAGGCCGTCACCCTGCACCAGCTCATCGTGGGTCCCGCGCTCGACGATCCGACCGGCGTCCAGGACGAGGATCAGATCCGCATCTCGGATCGTCGAGAGGCGATGCGCGATCACGAACGACGTCCGACCCTGGCGGAGGTTCGCAACGGCTCGCTGGACCGCATCCTCGCTCTCCGAATCGAGCGCGGACATGGCCTCGTCGAGGAACAGGATCGCCGGGTCGCGCACGATCGCACGTGCGATCGTCACTCGCTGCATCTGACCACCGCTCAGGTTGCTGCCTCGCTCACCGGCCATCGAATCGTAGCCGCCGGGCAACGACTCGATGAAGTCGTGGATCTGCGCGGCGCGCGCCGCCACCTCGACCTCCGCACGCGTCGCACCCGGCTTGCCACAGGCGATGTTGTCGAAGATCGACGCGTTGAACAGGAACGGCTGCTGCACGACGATCGCCGTGTGACGCCGATACGATTCGAGGTCGACGTCGCGCAGGTCGTGACCGTCGACCAGGATCTGCCCACTCTGCGGATCGTGCAGACGCAGGAGCAGATCGACGATCGTCGACTTGCCCGCGCCCGACGGCCCCACCAGCGCCACCGTCATCCCTCGCTCGACCTCGAAGTCGACGCCGCGGAGCACGGGTTGATCCTCGTAGGCGAACGACACGTCGCGCACCACGACGTCCCCCGCCACCGCGTCGAGCCGCTCGCCGCCCTTCTCCGGTCCCCGATCCTGCGCGAGGATCGCCTCGATCCCGTCGAGTGCACCCAGGGACTCCATCGCGGTGTTGTAGGCGCGACTGAGTCGCTTGACGTGTGTGTAGGTGGTCGCGATCGGCACCAGGATGATCGCGAGGTCACCGATCGACCGATCCGGGTCGTTGATCAGCGTCCAACCGAGCACCGTCACGAGCACCGCGAACGCGATGTTGTAGCCGACGAACACCATGCCTTGGGAGCGGCCCTTGGCCTGGAGCATGCGCTTGGTCCGATCCAGGTACTGCTCGTTGCTGAGACGGAAGTCGGCGAGCCGGCGATCCTCGAGCTGGTAGCACTTGACGGTCTTGATCCCCGACAGCATCTGGTTGAGCGACTCTGTCGCATCCTCGAGTGCCGCCAAGCTGCGACCCGAACGCCGATGGACCTTGCGGCCGAGCCGGATGATCGGCAGCGCCATCAACGGGATCGCCGGCAGCATCACCCACAACGCCTCGGGAGCGAACAAGGTGATGATCCCGATGTTCATCAAGATCAGGAACGGATCGGTGAACACGTGGTCGCTGACGAGCGTGAACGCACGGGACAGCACCTGCGTGTTGTTCGTCAGGTTCGAGATCAGATCCCCCATCCGCTGCTTGCCGTAGTAGCGCATCGGCAAGCGCAGCAGGTGGTCGGCGAGTTCGATCCGGAGCCCGACGACGACGACCGAGGCGAAGTAGCGGCTCAGCAGCATCGCGAGGTAGATGAACACGCCGCCGACGACCCCGCACAGGGCCACGATGACCGCACAACCCAGGATCGTCGTCTTGTGTTCCGCGCCGGTCTCGAAATGAATCCCGAGCAGATCGCGGATCCAAGTCGCGAAGCTGGCGATGCCGTTCACGACGAAGGCCTCGCTCGCCTCCCGCACCGAGGCATCCTCACCTGTCGGCAGCGCCGAACGATCCTCGGAAGCGAACGCGTCGATCACCGGCTTGATGACGACGAGCGGCGCCTTGGTGAAGAAGGCCTGCAGTATCGAAGCCCCGATCATCGAGACGACGAGACCCTTGTGCTGGCGCATCGCGGCCCAGATCCGACGACCCAGGACGCGCAGAGTGACCGGCTGCTCGGGAGGCTTCGAGTCGTTCATGCGGTGGCGTAACTCTCGCTGCACGCGAGCGCGACCGGAACAAAAAAAGCGCGCTTCGGGAATCGCCGCGAGTGGAATCGCATCGAAGCGGCACGGATTCGTGTCGCGGCTTGGGCACGTGGTTCTGTGGCCCGTCGTCGGCTCGCGGCTCGGATCATCGGCAAGACGTGGGGAGTGCGCATCCTCATTCGCGGCGGGCGCCGTCCACGATCGGGAATCCCTATGTTGGCGGGCGCGCGCCGGATCGT
>JAGQQZ010000750.1 GCA_020425915.1 Planctomycetota bacterium
CGAAGTCGGCATCCCGTACACGCTGCAGGGCAGCCGTCGATTCTACAAGCGACACGAAGTCGTCGTCGCGACCGCGCTCCTGACGGCGATCGCCCGCCCCCACGACCCCGTTGGCGTGCTCGGCGTGCTGCGATCCGCGCTCAGCGAAGCGCGGGACCGCGACATCCTCACGTTCCTCGAGCCGGACGGCACCTCCCTCGACTACCGTGACCCGGTGACCGGCCACGGACCGGTGCAGCGCACGCTGCGCTGGCTCGCCGATCTGCACGCGCGCGTGTCGGTCCTCCCGGTCGACGCCGCGCTCGAACTGCTGCTCGACCTCGACGACTGGAAGGTGGCCGAAGGCTCCGGCTACGAGGGAGCGCAACGTCTGGCGAACCTCGAGCGACTCCTGACGACCCTGCGCCGGATCGGGCCGGCGGATCTCGACGAGGCGGCGGAGTTCGCCGCCCGACGAACCGCGCAAGAGACCGACGACGAAGAGAGTCCGCTGTTCGATCAGGATCTCGACGCCGTCAGCATCATGACCGTGCACGCCGCGAAGGGACTCGAGTTCGATACCGTCATCGTTCCCGACCTGGCGCGCACCGCGCAGAGCGGCGGCGGCCTGCGGACCCATGCCGAGGTCACGCGCGTGTTCGCGCAACAGGGCGAACTGATCGGGGTCCGCGTCGGCTCCACGCGCAACGCGGCGAGCCTCTGGATCCAGACCGAACGGCGTCGCCACGAGGACGCCGAGGAGTGTCGACTGTTCTACGTCGCGGCCACCCGCGCCAAACGCCGACTCGTCATGATCCGATCGACCGACAAGGGCAAGAAGGGCAGCTGGCAATCTCGAATCGAGGAGCTCAGCGCCCTCCCGTCGACGACGGTCGACCGCGAGATCGAAGTCGAATCGGTCCGCCCGATCGACTCCGACCCCCAAGCGGCATCGCTCGGCGCCACGCTCGCTGCCTGGCGGGCACACGAGGAGTTCGCCACACCGCCGTCACGCCCGATCCCCACGGAGCCGGCGGAATCGGTCACACCGTCGCTGTTCGATCACCCGCCGACGACGTCCCGCGAGGACGCGACGGCGTTCGGCACGGCGGTCCACCGCTACCTCGCTCTCGCCGACCTCGCCGAGGCGTTCGACGCCGCGCTGTGCTCCCGGCTCGCGATCGACGGGGACGAGGCGCGCTTGTGCGCCACCCTCGAACGATTCCACGACTCCGAGTTCCTCGCGCGGATCCGCGGCGCGGACCGCGTCCGTCGCGAGTTCCCGGTCGCGCACCACGACCCCGAGCACGGTCTGGTCCACGGCGTGCTCGACCTCCTGTTGGACGAGGGCGGGCACTTCACGATCGTCGATCACAAGACCGATCGCGTGCCGGACGGTCGACACGAGTTGGCTGCCCGCGCCCACGAACCACAGGTCGCGCGCTATGCCGAATCGGTTCGACGCGCGCTCGACCTCCCCGAACGCCCCTCGACGGCGATCTACTTCGTCCGAGACGACGTGCTGGTCGAGCTGTAGTCTGCGACCGTGACGAGGCCGGACGAGCCAGCCATCCCGGAGCGCGCCGCGAACAAGGGGGCGATCGCCCACGCTTGGACGATCGTCAACACATGGCTGCGCATGGACTTCTTCGGCGCCGACTCTCGCGACACGGGGAGCGCGCTGACCTCGACGATCTTCTCGCAGTCGTTCTTCGCGCTCGTCGTCGCCGCGATGCTGTTCGAGCCGGGGCAGGTCTCGGCGACTTCGTTCGCTGCTGCGAACCTGTCGTTCTCGACGCTGCTCGTCGGGATCGGCGCACTCGGCGATCCCCAACGCGCGCATCGACGCCGCCGTGCCGATCAGGCACTGCTGGGAACGGCACCGATCCCGACGAACACGCTGCCGATCGCACGCGCGCTGCACGGATCCTTCTACGTCGCCCTGATCACGACCGGGATGGCGATCCCGCCCGCGATCCTCGGTCACTGGCTCGCCGACGGGCGAGCGTCGTTCGTGCCGCTGTACATCGTCCATGCGATCGCGCTGTCCAGCGCGTGCTCGGGCGGCGTCGCGCTCGCACTCCGAATCGTCGAGCGCGTCGCGAGCCGCGGGTCGGCGATGTTGTTCGCGGGCACGCTTCGTGCGGTGCTGCTCGGCGGCGGCTTCATCGCATTCGCGCTGTGCCTGAAGATCGTCGACGAATCGGTCGACGCGCTGCCCGGCGGCGCGACCGCGGCCTGGAGTTGGCCGCCCTACTGGTCCGCACGAGCCCTCGCCCACCCGAGCGAGTTCGCGCCGATGGCGTTGCTGCTCGGACTGCTGCTCGGCTTGTGGTTCGCGAACGCGTGGATCGCAGAGACCCCGCTGCGCTCGAGCCGGTCGTTCCGACGCCCGGGCGGATGGCTGGCGCGCGCGGAGGCCACGTTGGCCGGGTCGGGTCCTCGACTCGGCGCCACGCGGTTCGTCGCGACCATGCTGTTCCGTAGCGCGAGCTTCCGAGGGCGCGTACTGCCGCTCCTCGGCGTGCCGGTCGCGATGACCATCCTGGCCTTCCTCGGCGACGACGGCGACCACGCGCTGTTCCTCGGCATGGCGATGCAGTTCCCGGCGATCTACCTGCCGTTCCTGATCGGGTTCCTGCCGAGCGGAGAGCGGAAGGGCGTCGGACGAGTGTTCGCAACCAGCCCGGTCGCGATCCCCGAACTCGCGCGCGACGCGATCCGGATCGCCCTGACGACGCGGGTCCTGACACCCGTCCTCGTCCTCGCGACCGCGCTCGCGTGGGTCGCCGGGCTGCCGATCCTCGACGCCCTTCTGCTCCTGTCGTTCTCCTGGGGCGCCGCGGTGATCCTCCTGCACCAACAGACGATGCACGTCGATGCGATGCCGTTCTCGGTCGACTCGGACGAGCCACCCGCCGCCGAGTTCGGTGGCATCCTGGCGGCCGGCATCGTGCTCGGCGCGGCTGGCGCCGCATACGCCGCGACCTCGACCCAGCCCCTGATCGCGCCGATCGGCCCCGCGTTGGCCATCGTCGCGACCGTCCTCCTCACCAGGATCAAGACCCGTGAAGCCTCCTGAGACCGCCCAGCGCTCGATCGGCCGCGAGTTGCGCGGCATCCTCGTGCTGTACGCCGCGATCGCCATCCTGCCGTTTCTGATTGGGCACTGTTCGGCGTAACACGCGCCGGCCAAGCGGCTTGTGGCTTGCCAAGCAGAGCCGGGACACCTATCGTGGGGCAACTTCCTCTCGGCTCGAACGCTCCCGCGACCTGGCTCGTGCCAAACCGCGCTGCCCCGAGCCACCGATGGCAAGGGAGACCCCATGAACGGCGTCGAACCCGCGAATCCCCCGCTCGACCGCGAAGCGGTCGATGCCGCGGCCCCAACCAAGACCGCGCGACGCTCCGCTCGCGACGAAACGACCGCCGCGCTCGACGATTCGAGCCCGGACCCGATGTCGCCGACGGATCGATACCGGCTCAGTATGCCCTACAGCGAAAGGCTCTGATCGCCGCGGCTCAACCGTCGAGCCTCAGCATGCCGATGACGTTCTCGGCACCGCGAGGTCCTGACTGGATGAGCGACGAAAAGCGTAGGAAGCCCCGATTCGACGCCGAGAACGTCTTTGCCGCGATCACCGTGGTCGGCGGCTGCGACCAGGGGTTCGGCGTCATCACCAACGTCTCCGAGGGCGGAGTCTGCTTGCGGACCCCGATGCCGCCGCCGACCTCGGGCAAGGTCATCCTGCGGATCTCGGTCGACAACACCACGCACGAAGTCCAGGCGCTCGTGCGCCGCGTCAGCGAAGCCTCCGGCGCGATGTACGACTGCGGACTGCAGTTCGCACCGAACGACCCCGGCAAGGAAGCCTTCGTCGAGGCGTTCCTCGCCGAGCAATCGCGGCACTGAGCGCGATCAGCGCTCGAGCAGCGCGGCCATGTCGGCCGGTAGCGGCGCCTCGTACTCCACCGTCTCCTCGACGCCCGGATGCCAGAATCGCAGTCGCGCCGAGTGCAGCGCATGACGGTCGAGGATCAGTTGCTCCCGATTCGCCTCGCTGATCTCGCCCTGCAGGTACTCGAGGAAGACTTCCTCGCGCACTCCGTAGAGCTTGTCACCGACGAGGGGACACCCGATCGCCGCCATGTGCACCCGCAATTGATGGGTCCGGCCGGTGTGCGGAGTGAGTTCGACGAGCGAGTGGCGCCCGTTCGTCTCGACGACGCGGTAGTGCGTCTCGGCGCGCAAGCCGTCGTCGCGAACCTCCTGCTTGAGTCGGATCTCCGAGCGACGGGCCGGTCCGAGCGCGAGGTCGATGACTCCTTCGGTCGGCTTCGGGCACCCGTGCACGACGGCGAGGTACACCTTGCGGACGGTGCGTTCCTCGAACTGGGCGCGAATCTGTCCGTGCGAGATCTCCTCCAGCCCCGCCGCGAGCACGCCGGACGTCTCTCGGTCGATCCGGTGCAGCAACCGCGGCACGACGTCGTGCTCGGGGCGATCCGAGCGGTAGCGCTTGTGGAGGAAGTGGATGAGCGTGCCGTAGACGCGCTTGCCGGCGGGGTGCACCGCGAGCCCCGCCGGCTTGTCGACGACGACGACCCATTCGTCCTCGTGCAGGATCGGGATCTCGCAATCGGTCGGACCGACGTCCGGCACGGGTGCCATCGGGATCCGCACGACGATGACCTCGCCCTTCACCACCTTGCGGGACGCTCGCGTCTCGCCGCGATGATCGACGTAGCCGCCGTCGATCAGGCGCACGACTCCGGTGCGGGATCGCCACGGCAGATAGTGCTGCAGCGTCCGATCGAGCCGCCACCCGTCGCACACGTCCTCGACGAGGATCTCGATCTGCTCGAGGGGCTTGCTGAGATCGCGAGGCCCCTGCCCGGGTCGCCTTGGCACGCTCACGATCGGAAGGCGGCGCCGTGGCGCCGCCAGCAACTCAGGACTCGCTCGTCGCCGCGGAGGTCGTCTGAGTTTCGGAGGTCTGCGCCGCGGTGGTTTCGATGACTTCCGGACGCTTCGGGCCACTGGTCGGGACCGCGGCCGAGATGCCCGCCGGTGCTTCTTCCATGCCGCCGCGTCGACCGCCGCCGCGAACCTTCGACTTGCGACGCTTCGAACGCGTCATCGACCGCATCTGCTTGCGCATCGCGCGCTGGATGTTCCGGATCCGCTCCCGACCCTCACGGCGCCGCTTGTCGCTGCGCTTCTCGTGATGACTGTGCTTCTTGGCGAGTCGGAAGATGCCAGCGTAGTTGCACTGGCGCTTGAACCGACGAAGCGCAGCTTCGAGCGGTTCGTTCGGTCGGACCTGGACTTTGATCATGAACTAGGGCTAGGTGGATTGCGGCGACTTCCCGGGCGGCGGGGCCGATCAGCGCGTCGGAACGCGCGATGCCTTGCTCCGCGAAGGGCGCAGAAGGATAACTAGCGTCGGCAATCCGGCAACGCCTCTTGCGACAAAACGGCGAGAATCCTGCGCAGAACGAGCGAATCGAGTCCCTGGAGGGCACGATCGAGCGGTTCACGTTCCGGAACGAAGCGTCCGGTTTCGCCGTGGTCCGGTTCCGGCCCGAGGGCGGCCATCAGACGCTCGCGATCACCGGACAACTTGCGCAACTCACAGAAGGTCAGCAGGTTACGATCTCAGGCACACGAACCGAGCACCCCCGGTTCGGGCCACAGATCGAAGTCGAGGCGGTCGAGGCCCGGGTCCCGAGTTCGGTCGCCGGCATTCGCGCCTACCTCTCCTCCAGCCTCGTCAAGGGTATCGGCCCCGCGATGGCGGAGCGGATCACCGACGCGTTCGGCACCGACGCGCTGCGGGTCATCGAAGAGGAACCCGAGCGCCTCACGGGTGTGCCGGAGCTCGGGCCGAAGAAGAGCGCGGAGCTCGTCGACTCCGTGCGCGAGCAGCGCAACGTGCAGGCCGTCATGGTGTTCCTGCGCACCCACGGTCTCGGCGAGGGCCTCGCGGCGCGGATCGTCAAACAGCTCGGGCGCAACGCCTCGGCGATGATCCAGGCGAACCCGTATCGCCTCGCGGACCAGGTCCTCGGCATCGGCTTCAAGCGCGCGGACCAACTCGCCGAGCGCCTCGGGATCGATCACGACGCACCGGAGCGGGTCCGCGCCGGGATCGAGCACTCGTTGTCGCAGGCGGCGCGCGACGGACACTGCTTCCTGCCGCGACGAGAGCTGCGCGAGCGCGCCGCCAAGTTGCTGGGCTGCGAGCCGCAGCGTATCGACGAACAACTTCCGGCACTCGAAGCCAGCGGGCGCGTCATCGTCGAGACCCGCTTCGCCGCCGACGAGGACGACGTCGCGTGCTATCCGTCGACGCTGCACCAAGCCGAGGTCGGAACAGCCGTCATGCTCGCCGAACTCGCGTCGGCTCCGCTGTCCGACCTCGCGATCGATGCGCCATCGGCGATCGAGTGGTTCGCCAACTCGAGCGGGATGCAGCTGCCGGACGGCCAGTATCGCGCCGTGCACGCCGCGCTGACGTCGCAGGTCAGCGTGATCACCGGCGGTCCCGGTGTCGGCAAGACGACGATCATCCGCGCGCTGGTCGAGGTCTTTCGTGCGAATCGTCGGAAGCTCGTTCTCGCGGCGCCGACCGGGCGCGCGGCGAAGCGCCTGGACGAATCGACGGGGCATGGGGCCAGCACGCTCCACCGGCTGCTCGACTACCAGCCGGGCCGTGGGGACTTCGCCCGCGACGACGGCAACCCGGTCGAGGCCGACATGATCGTCGTCGACGAGGCATCGATGATCGACGTGCAGCTCGCCTACGCGTTGCTGCGCGCGACCGCCGCCCCGACGCGGCTCGTGCTGGTCGGCGACATCGACCAACTGCCGTCGGTCGGGCCGGGGAACGTCCTCGCCGACGTCATCGCGTCGGGTCGCGTGCCGGTCACGCGGCTGACCGAGATCTTCCGGCAGGGCGGCGACTCCGACATCGTTCGGTCCGCCCACCGCATCCTCGCCGGCGAGGAACCGGTCGGCGGCAGCGAAGGCAGCGACTTCTACTTCGTGGAGGCGCGGGACTCGGCGCACGCGCGCGCCCTGATCAAGGAGATCGTCACGCAACGGATCCCGAGTGCCTTCGGTCTCGACCCGATGCGCGACGTGCAGGTCCTGTGTCCGATGTATCGCGGCGAGACCGGCGCCGACGCGCTGAACGCCGACCTGCAACAGGCGTTGAACCCCGGCGGCGGCGGCGTCTCGCGCGGCGGACACGTCCTGCGCGCCGGCGACCGCGTGCTGCAGACCCGCAACGACTACGACCTCGACGTGTTCAACGGCGATGCCGGGCGGATCACGCACATCGACGCGAACACCAACCGCGTCGTGGTCGAGTTCGGCAATCGTCGAGTCGAGTACGCGCCGACCGAGCTCGACAACCTGGTGCCGTCCTACGCGATCTCGGTGCACCGATCGCAGGGCAGCGAATACCCGGCCGTCGTCGTACCGATCACGACGGATCACTTCCTGATGCTGCGACGCAACCTGCTGTACACCGCGATCACGCGCGGCAAACGCCTGGTGATCGTCGTCGGCCAGCGCAAGGCGCTGCGGATGGCGATCGACAACGACCGCGAAACGCAGCGCCACTCCCTGCTGGCCGAACGGATGAAGCCGTGATCCCACCCGAAGAACTCGAACTCCAACTGCCGTCGCTCCGCCTGGCCGCGCGTGCGTGGGGTCCGCCGGACGGCCATCGCGTCCTGGCGCTGCACGGCTGGCAGGACAACGCGGCGACGTTCGACCTACTCGTCCCGCGACTCGGCGACGGACTTCGCGTCGTCGCGCTCGACCTGACGGGGCACGGACTCTCCGACCACCGGCCCGAAGGCGTCGGCTACACGTTCCTCGATTGGGTCATCGACGCACACGCCGCGATCGACGCGCTCGGCTGGGATCGCTGCTCGATCCTCGGCCACTCGCTCGGTGTCGGCATCGGCAACGCGCTCGCGGCGACCTGGCCCGAACGCGTCGACCTCGTGGCCGGCATCGACGGATTCGCCCCGCGCACCGACGAACCGTGGATGGCGCCGACGCGCCTCGCCGAGTGCGTCCAGAGCCGCACGCACTTGCGCAGCCGTCCCGCGCGCGTGCTGCCGGACATCGAAGCCGCCGCCGCACGCCTGTGCGAGCGGATCCGCGGCCTGCCGATCGAGGGGGCTCGGATCCTCGCGGCGCGCGGCACGAAGACCATCGACGGCGGCGTCACCTGGCGGCGCGACCCGATCATCCAGGCGGGCCCGCCGCTGCGCCTCGACGACGCACAGATCGACGCGTTCCTCGGCGCCATCCGATGCCCGGTCCTGCTCGTGCGGCCGCGCGGCGGGTGGCCGGTCGATGACGACGTCATCGAACGACTGCAGCATTCGATCCAGGATCTGCGGATCGAGTTGATCGACGGTGGGCACCACGTCCATCTCGAGCACCCGGACGTGGTCGCGGGAATCGTGCGCCCGTTCTTCGAATCGCCTGCGTAGCGTGTGGGGGCGCGATGATCGTGTGCTCGGCTCGCGATCGCTCGGGATCGAAGGCAAGACGTGGGGGCTCCCCCC
>JAGQQZ010000751.1 GCA_020425915.1 Planctomycetota bacterium
CATCGATGATCGACTACGGCGAGGGGCTCCAGATCGAGCCGTTCGTCGACGTCGTGGCGGAGTTCGCGATCCACGGATGGCTCGACCCGTCCGGTGCATCGGTCGTGGGCGAGCCGACGACACTGGTCAGCGACGCGGACGGTGCGTGGCTCGCGTCGTCCGCGGGTGCCGATCTGCACGTCGACGAGCGGACGGAACTCGAGCGAGCCACCGCGCGCGTCGCGAACGAACTGCACTCGATCGGCTACCACGGTCCGTTCGGAGTCGACGCGTTCCGCTGGGTCGATGCCGAAGGTGCCTCGCGATTCCGAGTGCTCGGTGAACTCAACGCCCGGTTCACCATGGGCTACTTCGTCGGCATGCAGGAGCGACTCGGAGACCTCCTGCCTCGATGGCTCGATCCCTAGGGCCGAACGGGCCTTCGCGGCGCCGAAACCGCACAAACCCCCGCCTGGATGGGATATGATTCCCGGCGTGCGTTCCGTGACGAATCGCCCCTCTCGGCGCGGTCCTGCGCAGTCCTGCTCCGCCCACCCCGAAAGGCAACGTCCGCCCCCCATCGGACTCGCCTGCCCCGAGAGATCGCACATGAGACTTCTCGCCATCACGGCTGGATCGTGGATCCTGGCCGCGACCTGCGCGGCGCAGGAATCGACCGTCCCGGCCTCCGCACACTGGCCGACGTTCCGGAACAGCCACGACGGTGAGTGGCGGGTCCGTTGGAACAAGGCCACCCAGACGCCGAAGGCGATCTTCGGCACCGGCCTTCGGCTGGAGCCGGGAGCCGCGGAGACCCTCGAGGACGCCCGGCGGCGCGCGGGTCGAGTACTCGACACCTTTCCCGAGCTGCTCGGACTCGTTGAATCGCAGTTCGTCGAGTCGGTCGGCCAGCAGCTGCTGCAGACGTGGATCTTCGTCTATCAGCAGCGGTACGACGGCCTCGAGGTGCTCGGCGGGCGCGCCGACGTCCGCGTACACCGGAACGGCGCGGTCTCGATGTTCGGCTCGAAGGCCGTCACGATCCCCGCCGGCTTCACGACCACTCCACGGATCGACCCCGACTTCGCCACGCTGATCGCGCGCCGCCGCGTCGGAGTCGCGAACGCCGAAACCAAGATCCGGTTGATCGTCCACGCCGACGTCCACGCTCCGACACCGACCGAGCCACGTCTCGCCTGGGAAGTCATCGTGTCCTCCCGCACGCCGTTCGTGCGCGAGCGCGTGTTCGTCGATGCCGGGAACGGTTCCGTGATCGAGAGCTGGAACGAGGTCTACACGTGTGCGTTCGGGCACACGCACGTGCGCGGCGACGACGGCGCGCCGAGGGCGAGCGCGACCGAGCGACGCACCCTCGCGAGGGCGATCCGCGCACCGAAGCGCGCCGGCAATCTCGTGACCGGGACGGTTCTGGGGTTCATGAACACGTCCAGCGACGGGACCTCCGCCGCGACCAACCAACCGATCCCCGACGTCCTCGTCTCGATCGACGGCGGCGGGTCGGCCTTCACCGACGCGAATGGGAACTTCGCGATCTCCGACCCGGGCACCGCTCCGGTCACGGTCCGCGTCAATCTCGATCAACTGCGCACGCGCCATGCGCGCGGCGGGATCAACACGTTCGAGGGCGTCGGTGACCCGTTCTGCAACCCGAGCACGGCGGGCTGTGTCAACAACCCCCCGGTCGTGACCGCGGCGATGGTCGCCGACGTCGTTCAGGCGACTCCGGGCGGCGCGCCGGTCACGCTGCAACTCGCGCAGGGACAGACCGAGTTCGAGGTGTCGCAGGTCACGTCGTACTGGCACATCAACGACGTGAACCAGTGGGTTCGCTCGATCCACGGTGACACCACCCAGCTCAACCTGCTGTCGAACGTCGCCGTGTTCGACAACTGGGGTGCGAGTTGCAACGCCTTCTACAGCAACAACCAGACGCACTTCTTCTCGTCCGGCGGCGGCTGCACGAACAGCGGCTTCCAGA
>JAGQQZ010000066.1 GCA_020425915.1 Planctomycetota bacterium
GCGTTGTCGGGCACGAACGCGAGGTGTCCAGCGCCGGCCACGACGACGTGGGCAACGACGAGCGCCAGCACGGTCGCGACCGTCGAGCGCGTCGCGCTTCGACCCACGCGGGCGATCAGCATCGACACCGGGACGATCGGCAACAGCGCGCCGGTGTTGTGCATCCAGTATCCGAATCCGCACAGCGCACCGACGAGCAGACCCCGGGCGATCGTCGGCCGTGTGAGCCATTCGCCGGTCGCGAGCGCGACGAGTCCGAACACCGCAAGGAACGTCGCGTGGATCTCGATCGTCGTCGCGTAGAAGAACACCGCCGGCGCGGCCGCGACGAGCAACGCGGTCGAAAGTGCGACGCGCCGTCCCTCGAATCGCCGAGTCGCCCAGAACAGGCAGACCACTGCGAACGCGGTCGAGACGCAGCTCAGTGCGGTCGCGACGTACTGGTCCGACAGCCAGAGCCCGCCGCAGACCTTCCGCCACAGCGCGAGTGTCGGAGCGAACAGGAAGTGGATCGCATCGGGATGGCCGTCCGACGCGAACAGCTTCGGACCGTCACTGTGTGCGACCGCCTGCATGCGCGCGAGGTAGATCGCCGCCAGCGCGACGAAGCCGAGCACGGTGCCGCCAGCGCGCTCGAGCAGACTCGACTTCGGAGCCTCGATCTCGGCCTCGCTCGGCTCCATCCTCGATCAGCCCCGCACGCGCCAGACGAACCAGCGCTCGGCGCCCGCCCGACCCGTCGGGCTGCCCTCGGCCGCGAAATCCTCGACGAGGTCGAACCACGGTCCGATCGACTCGGCGAGATCCTCGAGCAGGATCGGATACGGCGGCCCACCACCGTTCACGGGGCCACCGAACGGAAACGCGAGTTGGAGCAGGATCCCACCCGTGTCGAGGATCGTCCGCATCTCGAGCGCGTACGATTTGCGCAGGTACCGCGGCAGCGCCGCGAAGCACGTGTAGTCGTAGACCAGGTCGAAGCTCTCGCCGAATTCCTGCGCGAGCCCGAGCACGTCACGGCAGAGCACCTTGCCGCTCGCGCGGTTCCAACGCAGCAGCGCACGCGCCTCGTCGACGACGTCCGGCACGATGTCGAACCCCGTGACGCGCATGCCGGCCGCGCTCAGCGCGCGGAGGTCGTGCCCGCGCCCGCAGCCCGGCACGGCGACGCGCGCGCGCTTGGGCAGCCCCCAGTGCAGGTGCCGGCCGCTCCGCAACAGCGCACGCAGCGGCGGGGTGACCATGCTCAGGTCCCACGGCGTACGGCGCTCGGAGTAGGCACGGACCCAGTCCATGAGTGTTTGTGTACTCGATCCCGCGCCAAAGTTCGCCCTCCCCCACGACCGTGCATCGCTACAATCCGTCGCGTGAAAGCCACGCTCATCATCCCGTTCGCACTGGCGCTGTGCGCCTGCTCGATCGTCAAGGAGACCGGCCGCAAGCAGGTCACCTGGTTCCCGTCCGACTACATGAACCAGATGGGAGTGTCGGCCTACGCCGAGGCGACTTCGCAGTATCCGGAAATCACGAGCGGCCCACAGTACGAGATGGTGCAGCGAATCGGCCGCAAGATCGCGATCGCGTCCGGCGCGCAGTACGACTGGGAGTTCAAGCTGCTCGACGCGCCGACGATCGTCAACGCGTTCGCGCTGCCGGGCGGCAAGGTCGCGGTGTACTCCGGCATTCTGCAGGTGACGCAGAACGAGGACGCGCTCGCCGCGGTGCTCGGCCACGAGGTCGCGCACGCAACGGCCAACCACGGCAACGAGCGGATGACCCAGAACATGATCCAAGGCGGCGCGCTGACCGCGCTCGACATCGCGCTCGCGAAGTGGGGCGAGATGGACAACAGCTCGCGCGAGACCTGGATGTCGGCGATCGCCGCGGGCGCGGACATCCTCGCGATCAAGCCGTACAGCCGGAAGCACGAGAGCGAGGCCGACGAGATCGGACTGCGCTACCTGATCCGAGCCGGCTACGACCCCGAGGAGGCGCCGAAGCTCTGGGAGCGGATGGCGGCGCTGAATCCCGATCGCGGTCCGACCTTCACGAGCACGCACCCGGACCCACTCGATCGGGCGAAGCGGCTGCGGGAGCTGATCCCGCGGTTCGTGCAGGAAGAGCGCGGGCACTGATTGCCGGTTCGGCGGCGGCCGGCCCGAGTTTGGGCTTGGCTCGTGAACGCTCGGGATCGAAGGCAAGACGCGGGGACTCCCCCCGTTTGCC
>JAGQQZ010000752.1 GCA_020425915.1 Planctomycetota bacterium
AGATCTTCTTCAAGGCCGAGCGCAGCTCCTCCATGTCGTCGTAGCGCTTCGGGCCGACTTCCCAGTGGCACACGTGCCCCTCGAGCATGAAGGCCTTCTTCGTGCCGTCAGCCTTGTAGGGGTTCCCGCGCTCGAGCGGCTTGCGGACGATCTCGGTTCCCCACTTGGTGTTGACGATCTTGATCGAGAGTTGCTCGACCGGTTCTTCCGGCGTCTTCTGCGAGCCACGATCCTTCGGGAGATAGGCGGGCAGCTTGGCCTCGAGCGTTTTGAACTCGATGCACAGGAAGAAGATGATCAGCAAGAACACGACGTCGATCATCGGCGTCATGTCCATGTTGGCGTCCTCCTGGACGTCCTTCAGGTGACTTCTTTTCGCCATGTCGAGTTCCTACTTGCCCCGGTAGAGCTTCTCTTCCTTGTCTTGCTCGCTCATCGCGAGTTCCAGCTTCCAGAAGGCCGCTTCCGGCTGACTGCACCCGGTCATGAACTTGCCGACGTAGTGCCACTCGGTCCACTTGTCGGCGCGGATCAGGATCGGATCGTTGACGATGGTCACCTGACGACCCGCGACGACTTGCGGCTCGACGTCCTGGACGACCGTCTCCTTCCATTCGAGGAGCAGATTGCGGATGCCCTCGTAGTTCTCCCCGTCGGTCGCGGGGTTGTAGCGGACGTTCTTGCGATACACGACGCGTCCGTCCTGCGTGATGTTGACGATCGGCCGGACGTCCGGCGGGTTCTCGTCCGGCACCGCGTACTTGGCCTTCGGGAGGATCAGGTCCTCGAGGTCCTTCTGGCTCAAGTCGATGACCAACACGAAGAAGATCATCAGCAGGAACACACAGTCGATCATCGGCGTCATGTCCATTTCCGCCTTCTGGTCGACTTCGTCACTGATACGGCTCATCGCGCCTCCACGTTCGGGTCAGGTGGAACGAGCTGCGTCACTTCGCGGAACGGAAGCGCTCGAACAGGTCTTCGGCGATCGCGTTGATCTCGATCGACGTGCGCACCACTCGGTTGCGGAACACGAAGAAGAACGCGCCGGTCGGCAGTGCCACGCACAGACCGAAGATGGTCGTGGTCAGCGCGAGCTTGATACCACCCGCGAGCTGGGCCGGGCTGACCGAGCCGCCGGCGGCTGCGATCTCGCCGAACGTCACGAACATACCGGTCACGGTCCCGAGCAGACCCATCATCGGGGCCGAGGCCGCGATCAGCGACAGCCAGCCGATCTTCTGGAAGAGCTTGACGGTCTCTTCCTCTTCCATTTCACGGACTGCCGTCTGGATCGTGTCGAACGTGTGTCCGAGCTTCGCGAGACCGGCCTGGACGATGTTCGTCAGGTACATGTGCTCCTGCTCGCACAGGTCCATCGCCTCTTGGAAGTTCTCCTCGTCGAAGAGCGCTTCGAGTTCGTTGATGACGTCGGGCGGCGCGAGCTTGTCACGCTTGATCGAGACGAAGTTCTCGATGATCAGCGCGACCGAGACGACGGAGATCAGGACGATGATCCAGCCGATGATGCCGGCGTTCGCGAATGCGTCGGCCAGCGCGTTCGTGGATTCGGTCGCGGCGGCTTCGCCTTCTTGGGCGAACGCCGTGCTCGCGAACAGGAGAGGGGTCAGGACGGGGAGCGTGACGCTCATCAGCTTGTCGTAACGCATCGATCGAAAGGGGGTTCGAGGGGTTCGTGTATGGGACGAGGAGTTCCGGTGGGGACGGCGCCTCAGGACTCGCTAGGGGTCGCAGAGTGTCGGGGACTGGTCTCCCGGGCGAAAGCCCCTGGGCCGTCGAAATCGTGTTTTTGGCGGGTCGAGACCGTCGACGTCACTTGACGAATTCCTTGGCCTTCGCGGCCCAGGCGGTGTCGCCGTAGTGTGCGATGACGGTCGCGAAGTAATCGTTGGCGCGAGCCATGAAGTCGGACGACTCGCGCTCGGCACCGAGCGCGACGATCACGCGGCCGGAGTAGAACATCGCCTTCGCGGTCGTCGATCCACTTGCGACGTCGTCGAGGATCGCCTCGGCGAGCACGATCTGTGCCTCGCGCAGACCGTCCTGCTTGCCGTCCGCCTCGGCCTTCAGGAACAGCGACTCTCCCTTGCCGGCCTTCGCCGCCGCGGCGACGAGAGGGTTGTCGTCGCGCTGCAGTCGATCGAAGTAGCGAATTGCGTCGTCGTACTTCTTCTCGGCGATGAACGTCTCGCCCTCGCCGACGATCGACTTCGCGATGTACGCCTCGACCTGGGGGACCGGATCGGCGGACGCCGCGACGACCGTGCTCGCGGTCGTCTTCGCTCGACGGAACGAGGTGCGCGCTTCGGCGAACTTGCCCTGCGCGAGCTGCGCTTCGGCGATCTCGTACTTTGCGCGGATGTCCCACAGCGAGTCGAGGCCCTGCGCCGCCACCTTCGAGCTGAGTTCCGTCAGAGTCTGTTCGGCACCGACCGCGTCACCGGCCAGCAACTGTGCGCGACCGAGCTCGAGTTGCGCCTCGGCGGCGCGCAGGTTCTCACCGTGCTCGGAGAGGAAGCTCTTCAACTTGTCGACCGCCATCGAAGCGCGGCCGGGATCCTCCTCGGCGCTGCGTGCGAGGGCTTTGGCGGAGAAGAACGCCGCGTCGACCTTCAACACGTCGCGGTCGGTCTTCGACGCGACCTCTTCGAACAGATTCGCGGCGTTGTCGAACTCGCGCTTGCGCATGGCTGCGTGAGCGAGTGCGAGTTGTTCCGGCGGCTGGAACCAGGTGACGGACGCGAGCAGTGCCGCCGGCAGTTCGTCCTGGTTTCCATCGCGGAGGAACTTGATCGAGCTCGCGGTCATCTCCGTGATCTCGACGCCGCGGATCCGTCGACCGTTCGTGGTCGTGAAGCTGTCCTTGATGCTGTCCTGCGCGACGGCAGACGCCGCGGTGAGGCAGACCAGGACGAACGGGATCGGGTTTGCGATTCGCATGGTTCGGTGGATTAGCGGGGCGGCGGGAACTGGAGGAACAGCTGATAGATGCGGTCACCCTCGGGCCCGAGCGATTTCAACGTCGCGAAGTCCTCGTTCGCCTTCGCCTGGTTGAACAGCACCTGCGAGTAGCGGACGAACTTGGTGTCCTTCGCGGCCGCGTTGCGCGCGAACCAGTACGTCTCCCAATGCTGTTGGTACCAATCGAGGGAGTACTTGTCGATCTTCGCCTTCACGTAGACCTGGTACTCCTGGAACATCAGCAGGTAGGCCTCCTCGTAGCGGTCGAGGCCGGAGACCACGACCGGGTTGAGGGACTCGTCGATCTCGACCCAGCCACCGAGCGTCAACGCGAGGAGTCGCTTCAGCGGGTAGTTGCCCGGGTTCGCCTCGATCGTCGCCTTGAGGACCTCTTCGGCGCGTCGGAACTGCTTCTGGCGCACGAGCGCCTCGCACAGCGACGGCTGCACGTAGAGTTCGATCTTCTTCTGGTACTTCTTGTCCTCGCCGAAGCGTTCCTTGATCTGGTTCGCGAGCTTCTCGACGTTCGGCCAGTCCTTGACGGCCTCCGCGAGGTTCAGCGAACTCGCGAGGATCGAATAGTTCGGATCGGGATCCGAGGACGAGTAGTCGAGACCGAGGGCGAGCGCAGCGCGGCGCGCGCGTTGCAGCGCCTCGTGGGCGCGGCGCGTGTTCTGCGCGTTCCCCGCCTTGATCATCGCCTCGTACTCGGTCTCGAGTGCCTTCACGCGATCCGTGTGCGACACGAAGATCCGCGTCGTGACAGCCGGGATGAGCTGGTGGGCCGGGAAGTCCTTCTTCAGTGTGCGCAATGCTTCCTCGGCCTTCTCGATGTCGCCGAGCTCACAGTGCAGGAACGCCAGACGGTAGTAGGCCGACGGGAAGTAGCTCTCGCCGAGCTGCTTGTGCTGGTCGAGGAAGTTGTTGAGCGCGTCGATGATCGCCGGGAACTTCGTCGGGTCCTTCTTGCCGTTCAGCGGGCAGTACTGGTCGTAGTCGATCGCGGCGTCGAAGTAGGCCATCGCGGCGATCGTCTGCTGGCGCCGAGCGGCCATGCCGGTCTTGTCGTCGGCCGGTAGCTCGGCCGCGGGTGTGGTCAGCCAAGTGCGGTAGTCGGCGATGACCTTGCGGGCCTCGTCGTATCGCTCGAGCTCCTGGAGCACCGAGATGCGACGCGCCTGCGCCGGCTCGTAGTAGGGGGAGTCGGGCGTGACCTGCGACAGGATTTCGACCGCCTCGTCGTACTTCTTGCGGTTGAGTGCGTCGGTGGCATCCTTCCAGCGTCGCTTGGCCTGGTTCGACTTGCCGCCGAAGCGCGTGATCAGACTCGAGACGCGCGTCTGGAGCTGGCGCATGGCCCGGTCCTCGTCCCGCTGTGCGCTCCGGTAGTACCACCCGAACGCCTGCTCCAGGTTTTCGGCGGTCGCCTCGACCTTGCCGCCGTCGTCGCCGTGCGCTTCGAGCGCGCGCGCGAACGCGAGGGTCGCCTCCGCGTAGCGCTTCTCGATGCCGAAGCTACGACCGATGTAGCGCCACAGTTCGAGTCCGTTCTCCTTGCGCTCGGTCGCGTCCATCGCCTGGTAGGCGCGCTTGAAGCCGGCGATCGCGGCCTCGTAGTTGCGCTGCTGGTATTCGCCCTTCGCGACCTCGAACAGCGTCGAGCCGGAGACGACGGCGGTGCTGCGGGACGTGAGGTCCTTGAGCACGGACTTGGCGCGGATCCCGATGATGTCGTTCGGGTGGGCGTCGTTGATCTTCTGTACGAGTGCGAGGGCGGCGGACATTTGTTCGGGGTCGCCGCTCTCGGCCATCGCGCGAGCTTCGATCAGGAACGCACCGTGACCGCTCGTCGGCGAGGCGATCTCGAACGGGTCGGCGCCCTCGTCGGCGCTGCCGAGCTCGACCAGGTCCTGGCGGTACTTCCGACAGAGCTCGAGGACTTCCTCGATCTTGCCGTCCTTGAACAGCGCGTTGGCCGAGGCGTCGTACGCCTCTTGCAGCAGCTCGAACAGGCGGTCGCGCACGTACTGCGAGAGTTCGAGCTGATCGGAGGTCAGCACCTCCTGGATGCCCGCGATCGTGTCGCCGAAGTCACTGACCGCGGCTTCGTAGTCGCCGAGGACCTCGTTGACGCGCGACATCTCGAACCAGCCGCGCAGGCCCATGAGGCTCTCCTCGCCGATCTCGAGGATGAGGTTCTCGAACGTCTCGCGCGCGAGGCTGGCGAGCGGCTTGGCATCCTTCTTGATCGCGCGCGCGTTCTCGCGCTGCAGGATCGCCTTGTTGAGCCACACGAAGTAGTACTGCGATTCGAGGACACCGTCGTTGGCGATCTTGTCCTCGTTCGACTTCATGAAGGTGTCGCACTCGTCGACGCCGCGACGGAAGATCTCCGCGGCCTTCTCCTCGAGTTCGGGCACCTGGTCCGGATCCTCATCGCGCGCGACCTCGATCTCCTCGAGGAGGAACTCGCCATAGCGCACGCAGGCCTGGACCATCGTGACGCGAGCGTCGTCGGCGACGCGTTCGCCGTTGTATCGGTCGATGAACTCGGCCGACTTCTCGAGCGCCTCCTTGAACAAGGTGCGGCGTTGTTCCCGATCAGGGTGAGCACGGGCGCCGATCAACGAGATCTCGATCCCGAGCTGAGCGACGAGTTTGAAGTCGGCGCTGTCGCGGTGCGACTTCTGCAGCGCTTCGGCCTCGGCCTGCGCCAGGTCGATGAAGCGCAGCTTCGTCGCGAGGTTGCGGACGAATTCGACGTCGCGCGCCAAATGGTCCTGGGCCGTTGCGGACGGAGCCACCGCGGCGATTGCGGTGGCGAGCAGAACGATCGGGTATCTGCCAATCATGAATCTTGTCCCGGAACCGCCGATGGTTCCGGCGGGACGGATCGGGGTCTCAGAGGGAGCATTGCGGGGGGCGGCCGCAGCGCTGATCAGGGAACGGGGAGTATAGCTTCGGGTTCACCGCAGAAAAGCGCGCCGTGCGGGGGTGATGGTTCGGATCCGATGGGTCGATTTCACGCCGGCCGTACGCGAGCCGAGCCTCGCTGGCATCACCAGCCGAGGCTCGGGGTCGGAGTCGCGCGACTTCCTCAGCGAGACGCGCTGAGGAGGTTCGCTTCGAACTCGTTCGGCAGCAGGGTCGGCGCGTGCTCCTCCGTCAGGATGATGCTCGCGCGGATCAGGATCAGCAGCTTGCGGTTCAGGACGTAGTCGCCCTTGCGGCTGAACAGGAACGAGAGACCCGGCAGGTCCTTGAGGAACGGCACGCCCGAGACGCGCTTCTGGTGCTCGCGCAGGCGCATGCCACCGAGCATCAACGTGCTGCCGTCCGGCACCGTCACGGTCGTGCGCACGCTCTGCAGCGAGACGTCCGGTAGCTGGATGTTGACCGGCTGGCCCGAGCCTAGCGTCGTCGAGAACGTCGGGATCGGCAGCTGCAGGTCCATGACCGTCGGGCGCAGCTCGATCGTGATGAAGCGGCGGTCCGCCGAGACGACCGGGCGGACGTCGAGCACGACGCCGTCGCGGACGACGTCGACGATCGGGTTCGCGACGGCGGCCGCCTGCGCGATCTCGACTTCGAAGTCGCGGATGTACGACGTGTGACGCAGCGCCGACATGTGCGCCCGGGTGTTGTTGTAGACCAACAGACGCGGAGCGATGATCTCCTCGCTGCGCTCCTGCTTCTGAACCGCGCGGAGGATGACCTCGAGTTCGGTGTCGTCGAGGTAGGCCGCTTGGACCGACAGACCACCGAGGTTCGTCAGTCCGTCCTCACCGCCACCGAGGCGCGAGTCGAACAGGTTCTCGGTGCGCGCGAGCAGGTCGCCGTCGCCGCCGTCGTCGTAGAACACGCCCGGCTCGGTGCCCGAGCCGAGGATGCCCGGCACCGCGCTGTTCACGGTCTCCGGGCGGCCGAAGTCGTCGAAGCGCAGGTTCGAACGGTTGTTGTTCTCGAGGCCTCGGCCCGCGACACCCTCCGCGGCTTGGTTGCCGAGTCCGCGGAAGTCGAGTCCGACGTCCTCGAGGAAGCTGTCCTCGACCTTGAGGAAGCGGGCTTCGATGTCGACCTGGATGCCGACCGCTTGGCGGAGATCCGAGAGCAGCTTCTCGACCTGCTTGTGCACCTCACGCGTGTGCCGAATCATCAGCACGCCGTTCTGGTAGCGCAGCACGCCGAGCTCGTCCCAGGTGTCCGGCTGGATGTTGTTCGTGATCAGGCCTTCGAGTCGGCCCTCGTCGACGACGACCGGCAGCGGGTCCTCCTCGTCGGGGAGCGGATCCTCTTCGCCCGGGACCTTGAGCTTGAGGTTCGGGCCCGGCTTGTTCTTCACGCCGAGCACGAGGTCGTGCACGCCGTAGGGGACGAGGTAGGTGCGGCCCGTCCGGACCTCACCGCTCAGCAGTTCGACGAGGCCGTTCTGCACGCGCCACTGGATGCCGCCCTGCTTGCAGATGATGTTGAGCGCCTTCTCGACGCTCGTCGCCGGCAGGCTGAAGTCCTCGAGCGTCGTCGCTTCGTTCTCCGCGATGTCGGGGTGAACGAAGAAGATCACGTCGGTGATGCTGCTGTAGTGCTTCGCCCAGTCGTTGATCGTCGCGTTCGGGAAACGGTGCTCGACGACCGTCGAAGTGAGCTTCTCGCGGATCGCGCGCTCTTCCGGGCTGTCGAGGTCTTCCGGCGGCGTGAAGCTGATCGGCTCGCGCTGGCTGACCTCGGCCCACTTCGCCGCGTCGATGACGAGCGCGTCGACCTGGGGGACGTTGGCGAAGCGCAGGTCGTCGAACGTCTTGGTCCACTCGGCCTTCCACTGCTGACGCAGGACTTCGACCCGGTTCTCGTGCTGCGCACGGCTCGCGAGGTCGTGCAGCGCGTCGACGTCGCCGTTGTTCGGGTCGATGTGGCGCGCTTCGTCGAGGCGCTTCACGGCGTCGCCGAAACGTCCTTCCTGGAAGTCGACGTTCGCCTTCGCCATCAGTCGTTCGACCGACTGGTGGCGGGCGACGGCCGCGCGTGCCTCACGTCGATCGAGCGCTGCCTGCGACTCCGCACGGGCGCGCGCTTCGCGATCCTGCATCGCCGCCGCGAACTGCTGCTTGGCGAACTGCAGGCGCTGTCGGATCTGTTGGCGTAGTTCGGAGTTCGGCGCCGCGAACGGGTTGAACTCCATGATCAGGTCGGCGCGCTCGTAGTGCTCGATCGCATCGCCGTACTTCTGCTGTTCCATGTTCGCATCGCCGAGCGACATCTCCTGGCGAGCACGGAACTTGTCCCGCTCCTGCGCGACGCGCGAACGCGTCACGAAGTCGTCGGGCACCGCGTTCGGATCCTGCAGCATCTCGGACGCGACTCGGAGCAATCCGCGTGCACGCTCGTTGTCCGCATCGATCGACAGTGCGCGGGCTGCGGCGGCACGCGCGCGGTCCCACAGCTTCAACTCGACGGCGCGTTGCGCGGCCTTGATCTCCGCTTCGAGCAGTGCCTTGCGGCGCTCTTGCGCGATCGTGGGGTCCTGCGGAGCCGACGCGTCGACGTCGTCGTGCACGACGCCCGACGCCATGTCGAGCGTGCCGGTCTGCGATGAGCGGTCGTCCGGGACACCGGAGCAGCCCTGGGCGAGGGCCGCGACGAGGAGGACGAATCCGCTGAGCGGGAGGGTCTTCATGCTCGAATCCTGATGCGAGATGCAGGGGTGGTCGGGGAGGGGACGCCCGACCATGTTTCAGGGGGATCCACCCGCCCGAGCGCGTTCGGGCGGAGAGGGTGCCGGAACGTATTGCGCTGGATCCGGACGGTCAAGGCGAAGATCCATGGCATGGACGATATGGTGCCAGGCTTCGATCGGGCGCCGGGGCCCGGCCCGACGCGCCCTACTGCCCTTCCGTGCGCCGGTCGTCCGGGGGGGCGGGGCGCGAGGGGACTTCCGGTCGACCGAGTAGCCGATTGGCTCGCTTGATGTCGTCCCAGGTCTCGACCTTCGCGGCCGGATTGCGCAGCAGATAGGCCGGGTGCCAGGTCACGATGACGGGCACCCCGTGCGCCTCGAGTTGCCGGCCGCGCAGGCGAGTCACCGATTGGTTCGTGGCGAGCAGGTTCGCCGCCGCGACCCGGCCGAGCGCCAGGATGAGCTTCGGACGGATAAACGCGATCTGTTGCCGCAGGGTCGGGAGGCACGCCGCCACCTAGTCGGGGTCGGGGCTGGGGTTGCCGGGCGGTCGGCATTTGTTGACGTTCGCAATGTAGCCAGCGCTGCGCGGGACTCCGATCGCGTTCTCGATGATCTTGGTCAGCAGTTGCCCGGCCGGGCCGACGAACGGTCGGCCGGTCTCGTCCTCCCGGGCGCCCGGAGCCTCGCCGACGAACATGATGTCGGCGTTCGGATCTCCTTCTCCGAACACGATTTGGGTGCGCCCGGCGTGGAGCTTGCAGCGCGTGCAGTCGCGGGTCGCGCACGCCAGTTCGTCGAGCGATCCAGGGGCGTCCGGATCGACTTCGGGGACAGTCGGTCGGCTCGTCGTCGCCGCCGGTGCAGCCGCCGGTGCAGCCACCGGTGCGGCCGTGACCGGCACGGCCGCCGCAGGAGTGGGGGTCGTCCGGATCCGCAGCGGAAGATCGGCGCCGTAGCGCTCGATCGCTCGCTGCAGGTGCCAGACGACCGGGTGCGACATCAGAATTCCCAGCCGACGCCGATCAGGAACAGGTGGTCGACTCGATCGAGTCCGGCCGCTGGCGTGTTGTCGTAGTCCAGGACCCACTGGAACTGCGTGAACATCCGGTCGGTTACGGTGAGACGAATGCGGCTGTCCTTGCGGACATAGATGTCGGCCGCGTCCTCGAGACCCGGCAGCGCCTCGACGTCCTGCAGGAACGTGATGTTGTCACGCGGCGTGTACTCGAGGCTGTAGGCCACGCGCGCGGCGACGTAGTCCTCGTCCATGCCGACGTAGCGGTCCTCGTCGTAGTAGGCGAGGCCGAGTTCCGCGCTCAGCTTGAAGTCGTCCTCTTCGTAGAACTGGCGACCAGCACCCGCGCCGAGCACGAGTCGCAGGTTCAAGTCGGAGAACTTGTCGTTCTCGGCGGAGGCGTTGACGTAGGCGTACGTCTTCTCGGCCAGGAAGTAGTCGTACTTCGCGTTGCCGCGGGTCCGACGCTGGCTGATCGTCCAGGTCTTGGTCGCGTCCTTCTCGTCCGAATAGTTCCACGCGAAACCGAGCGTCAGGCGGTCGTCCTCACCGCGCCGCTCGGCGTCGGCGGCGACGCCCGCGGTGCGCTTGTTGGTGTTGCCTTGGCTCAGCGATCCGCTGGCGTTGACCGATCCTGTCCACTTCGGCTTCTCGGGTTCCTGGGCTTCCTGGAGGATCGCCGCGCCGGTCTCGGGGTCGATCCCGAGCGTCTCGGTCAGCGACGGTCCGGACTTGGGTGCGTCGGTCGACTGGGCGAAGGCCGGCGCCGCGAGCAGCGCGGCGGCGATCGTGGCGATGGAGAGTCGTTGCATCTGGTCTTGGAATAGGAGGTGGGGTAGGGGGCCAGACGTTAGCCCTGCGAGCCGGCCGATTCGAGGATGCGGTCTGCCGTCGGCACAGACCTCGCCGGTTCGCTCGACGACGCCAACGGCTATGATCCTCGACCGCTTCCATGACCCCTTCCGAGAAGATCGCCGGTTGGCGCGAGGGCCTCGTTCTGCTCGCGCTCGGGCTCGCACTGTTCTTGCCGGCCGCGTGCGCGGCCGAGTTCCTGAACTTCGACGACGACTTCTTCTTCGGCGCGCGCAACCAGGCGTTCGTCGCGGGAGGCGTCGCGCACCTACTCGACCCGACGGCCACGATCGCGAACGCCTACCTGCCGGTCAGCCACCTCTCGCTCTACGCGGACTGGTGCCTGTTCGGCACGAATCCGATCGGGGCACACGTGCACTCCCTACTGTTACACGTCCTCGGCGCGTTCGTCCTCGCCCGCTTGCTCGGGCGGCTGGGCGTGGGACGCGTCGGCGCAACTCTCGTCGCCGCCGTGTTCCTCGCACACCCGGCGCTCGTCGAATCGGTTGCATGGGTCGCGAGTCGCAAGGACGTGCTCGCCGGCCTGTTCTCGTTCCTCTGCCTGTCCGCCGTGGCGCGCGTCGCGAACGGGGAACCCCGGCAGCGGTGGTGGGCGATCGCGTTCGCGGTCCTCGCGCTCTACAGCAAGGCGACGACCGTCGTCTTGCCGCTCGTCGCCACTTTGATCCTGTGGCGAGCGAAGCCGCGCCGGATCGGTCTGATCGCCGGGTTGTTCGGCGTCACGTTGCTCGCCGGCCTGCACCACACGGTGATCGCGGCGAGCGAGGGGACGCTCGTGACGCAGGGAATGGGCACGCGCGCCAGTCACGTGCCGGGTGTGTTCTGGCACTACTTCTGCACGACGATCTGGCCGTTCGACCTCAACGTCCTGTACCCCGAGGTGTTGACGCACGCGTCGTTCGGCGCGGATCTCTGGCCGGGTGTGATGTTGGTCGTCGGGATCGCGGTCGTCGTCGTGGCGTTCCGTCGACGGCGGCCGTGGCTCGCCGCAGGGCTGGCGGTCTGGTCGATCGCGCTCCTGCCGTTCAACACCGCTCTCCCGGCGTCAGCGGCCGCGGCTGCGGATCGTTACCTCTACCTCGCGATTCCGGGCGCGGCCCTCGCCCTCCTCGGTCTCGGTCCGAAGCTCGGCCGAGTTGCCCTCGCGGCGGCGCTCGTGCTCGGCGTCCTCGGCACATCGTCGCGCGTGCGCGATTTCGAGACCAGCGAGTCGCTCTGGTCCGCGAGTCTCCGCTCCGAGCCGCGCAACTCGGTCGCGCACTTCAATCTCGCCGTTGCGGTCTTGCAGCGTGACCCGACGGCGCTGACGCCGGCGGAGGAGTCGCTCGAGGCCGCGGTGCGCGTCGCGCGGATGCCGCAGCACCGACTCCATCCGGAGTTGCAACTCGCGTCGGTTTGCGAATCGGACGGCCGTGTCGATGCCGCGCTCGAACACATGGCGCGCGCCGTCGAGGCGATCGACGAACTGCACGGCGGGCCCGCCGTCGCCGCGAAGCGACTCGACGTG
>JAGQQZ010000753.1 GCA_020425915.1 Planctomycetota bacterium
GGCGGAGCACCCGCGCACGATCATCTCGCTGGTCCGCAAGAAGTCGCCGAATGCGAAGGTCTTGCTGATGACCTCGAACGAGGATGGTGCGTCGGAGGCCTTCGGTGACCTCGTCGATGGGATCATCGCCGAGCAGCTCAGCCCGGACCTCCTGTCGTCGAAGGCCAGCGAGTTCGTCGAGTCGCTCGACGCGCGACGCGCGAAGGCCAACGAGACCGCGATCGCGGCCAGTGAAGCGCTCAACAAGCTCGCGCAGAAGATCGACGTCTCCGGCGCGGTCGGCAGCCTCGAAGCCCAGCTCGATCGCGACGACGCCGTCGCGATTCCTGCGGCCAAGGCGCTCGGCTCGGGTGGCAACCCGGGCAGCCTGAACGCGCTCGGCGCCGTCCTCGCCGGCGAGGGCAGCCTCGATCTCAAGATCGCGTCGGCCCGCGCGATGGGCATGATCCTCGGTCGTGAGTCGTCGGTTCCGACGCAGTGCTTCGACCAGATGATCGCCATCGCGAGCGACGTGAACGCAGAGCCCGCACTGCGCACCGCGGTCGTGACCGCGCTCGGCGCAGGATCGCTGGCTCCGGGTGAGCGCTTGAAGCTCGCGGAGACGCTCCGCACGATCGCGGCCGCCGACGGCGAGTGATCGGCTGACCCGCGTGGACGGGAGACAGGGGCCGAATGGCCCCTGTTTCTATGTACGGAGCTTGCGGCAGGTTCCGGGCGTGGCTAGCTTCTGCGGCCCGCAGGCTCGCCTGAGTAGCTCAGTGGTAGAGCAACGCATTCGTAATGCGTAGGTCGCGAGTTCGACTCTCGCCTCAGGCTCAGCTTTCAGCACGGCGCTTTGCGCCGTGCTTTTTTGTTGGGTGGTTGGGGGCTCGTGTTTCGTGCGTCGAGGGAGGAGCTCACTCGGGCTCGCGGCCGGTGACGGGGCAAGCCTCCTCGTTCTGCGTTTGATCCGAGCGTTCGGGAGCCCGGCATGTTGCGGGCAACGAAGCACCCCGTCATTCAGCGACGCTTCTCACCATCCTTGCGCTTCGTGATGTCCCACGCGACGAGCGTGCGCTCGCTGACCTTGTGGAACCCGAAATCACGAATCAGCTTCGCCTCCATGTCCGGCATGTGGGCCGCGCCGTAGTAGATGCCGATCTCGCGCTTCCCCGCTGCGAGTTGCTGGGCGAGTACTTCGAGGGCGCGATCATTGCGGCCCTCGAGCAGGACGGTGCCGTCGTCGTCGTCACCCCCGGCTCCGGCCGCCATGCCTTCGAGCATCATGAGTTGCTCGCCGACCATGAGTCGCAGGGCGTGGCGGCCCTCGTTGTTGCGGAACGCCTTGACCATGTCGATCTTGGCCGGTTTCGGGGCGTCAGGATCGTCACGCTGCTCCTGCGCGAACTTCCCCTGCCGCGCGATCATGTCGAAGATGATCGACATCAACGTCTCGCCTCGATCGGCCATCGCGTCCTGGAATCCGGACGGAGTCAGGTCGGCGTGGACGAAGTTGTCGGGTGTGTAGTCGATCGAACCGAGCTGGAACTCGAGTTCGAGCCCCTTCTTCATCGCGAGTTGCAGGTACGAGAGGGGGTTGTCCGCCTTGCGCTGTTCGCCCTTCTTCGGGCGGTAGGAATCGGGCGCGACGAGTTCGTAGAGGAGCGCGTCGTACTTCTCGAACTCCTTGTTGAGCTCGTCGTAGTGTGTCGCGTCCGCGATGTGCACGGACGCGATCAGCGACACGTGCGCGCCGTCGTCGTTGGCGTAGCGGACGATCGCGGTCTCGAACACGGCGTCGTCCTCGTTGAGGCGTCGGAATCCCGCGAACTTGGTCGGCTCGGTCGGCTGGCTCGTCGGCCGAGACCCGGGGTCTTGGATGGTCGCGCGCGGAGAAGGCGCGACACCGGCTCGAGTCTCGTCGCACGCGCTGACCAACAGCAGTCCCGTCAGGGGCAGAATTCGGATCATCCAGGTCTCCGGGCCCGTCAGGCCCAATCTCGGCGGAAGCGCAGCACGCGGTCGCGGACGGTCTGGTAGACCTGCGTCGTCGCGCGCACGTCCGAACGGTTGTACTTCGCGATCTCTCCCAGGTCGCCGCGCTCGTAGGCCGGGGCGACCATCGAACCATCCATCTCGCCCTTCGGGCTCTCGATCCCGAGCGCCCAGCAGATGACATCGAGGTTCGCCGGGCCGCGGCCTCGCTGCGAAACGACGTCCAGGAGGTCGAGGTGCGGGCGGAGGCCGAAGCGATTCGAGAGCAGATCGACGCGGGCGTCGATTCCGTGCACCAAGCTCCGACCGACCAGGAACGGGACGTCGAACCCGCGGCCGTTGAACGAGACGACGACGTCGGCGACGGACGCGAGCGACCAGAAACAGTGGAGGAGTTCCGCCTCGGACACGAGCCGGACCCAATCCGGGAGTTCCTGGCTCGGGCGCTTCGGGTGGTCGACGGCGAGCACCGTGACCTGTTGCGCGTCGATCGACTCCTCGCCCTCGCCGAACGCCAGCGTCACGACCTTGCCGAAATACGGAGACAGCCCCATGACGGCGGATTGCTCCATCTCGCGTCGATCGGCGTGCTCGGTCAGCGACTTGACGATCGTCGGCGGCAGTTCGCGGATCTCCGTTGCCGGGACGGTCTCGATGTCGAACACGAGGGAGCGGCAGCGCAGGTCGGGCAACCAGTCCGGAACCTCGCCGAACAGTCGTGCCGGATCGAAGCCCTCGTCGGACGGCCCCGCGGCGCGCAGTCGGTCGATCTGCAGCTGGGTCGTGCCCTGGTAGTCGTCGACCACGAAGCCGGCCTTGACCGGTTGACCGATGTGCAGCGCCTCGGCTGCTTCCATCGCTTCGCGACGTTCGCTCCAGATCTTGCCGCCGACCGAACCCGAAGTGTCGCCGATCTCGACGTCGTAGTACGGGCGGCCGGTCGACGTCGTTCTTGCGTCTGCTCGGCGTAGCAGGCCGAACACCGAGCCTTCGGTGTTCTTCGTCTGTGCGCAGACTTCCTGGACCGACGAGAACAGCCGCATCAGGACGCGCCGAAGAAGGACTGCATGCGCGCGACGGCCCGCTCGAGATCGTCCATCGACGCGGCATAGCTGAGCCGGAGGAACCCCGGGATCGCGAACGCACTGCCGGGCACGACGGCGACCTTCGATTCCACCAGCAGGCGCTCGGTCAACTCGAGGTCGTCGATGCCGAGCCGTTCGCACGCGCCGCGCGCGTCCACCAGCGCGTAGAACGCGCCCTGCGGTCGATCGAGCGCGAGTCCGGGGATCTCGTTGATCGCGCCGAGCAGGTACTGACGGCGTTCGTCGAATGCTCGCAGTCGACGGGACATCTCGTCGTCGTCACCGCCTTCGCAGACGCGTTTCGCAGCCATCTGGCTGATCGAGCACGCGTTGCCGATCGCTTGACTCTGCAGCCTTCCCGCCGCGGCGACGATGTCCGCCGGGCCCGCCAGGAAGCCGACGCGCCAGCCGGTCATCGAGTGACTCTTCGTGCCGCCGTTGACCACGACCGTGCGATCGAAGCCCTTGTCGAACGATGCCGGAGAGACGTGTTCGCCCTCGTAGATGAGCTTCGCGTAGATCTCGTCGGACAGGATCCAGAGATCGGCCTCGATCGCGGCGTCCACGATCGACTCGACCTGGTCCCGAGTCGGCACGGCACCCGACGGGTTGTTCGGGAAGTTGATCATGATCCCCTTCGCCCCGTGCTCACGAGCCGCGGTCACGATCTCCTCGCGGGTCGGCACGAACCCCTCGGCCGGATTGAGCGCGATGTCGACCGATCGGGCCCCGACGAGCTTCACCATCTCCGGGTAGGACGGCCAGTAGGGGGCCGGAGTCAGGATGCAGTCGTCCGGGTCCGCGAGCGCGAGGAGCGCCATCGTCAGCGCGGGCTTGGCGCCGGCCGTGACCATGACGTTCTGCGTCTCGTACGGCAGGTCGAACTGCCGGAACCAGCGCGCGGCGGCGGCGCGCACGTCCGGCAGACCGCTCGACGCCGTGTAGCGCGTGATGCCGCCCGTGATCGCGTCGATGCCGGCGCGCGCGACGGGTTCGTAGGTCGGAAAGTCCGGCTCGCCGGCTCCGAGCGAGATGACGTCCTCGCCGGCGGCTTTCATCGCCGCGGCGCGCGCGGAGATGGCGAGGGTGATCGACTCGGTGATCGCTTCGGAGCGCTTGCTCGGTTGGATATGGCCCATGGGATCGCGGCTCCAACATCCCGGCTGGCGCCGCGGTTTTCAATCGGCGCCGAGCGATCCGATGCGGAAGATCACGGTTCGAACGTCGTCCCAACGGGGCCTCGTCGATACCGTGACGGGCGGGCCCCGAATCCACGACGTTCGACCATGCGCAAGCTGAAGATCGCCGCGATCGTACTCTCCGTGCTGATCGCACTCCTGTTGCTGTTCGTCACGGCGTTCATCTACAACCCGACCGAGGGCTCGCTGGCCGACGTCCGTGGGATCGTCCCGCGCAACGTCGACTTCTTCCTGCGCAAGACCGATCTGGCGAACGACTTCGCCGAGTTCCCGGAACCACTGTTCTGGGGGGAGTTCGCCAACTCCCGGGCGTGGCGGCAGTTGCGGTCGGCGCCGATGACGTCCGAGGCCGTCGACTCGGTCGGCAAGAGCCTCGCCGATCTGCGGGATCTGACCCAGCGGATCGCGGCCGACAGCGGCGGTTGGATCGACCTCGTCCGCGACGTCTTCGGTCAGGAGGTCGTCGTCGCGGGCACGCTGCAGCCGCCGGCGTTCGAGCGTTCCAAGTTCTGCGCCTACCTGCGGGTCTCGTGGCGCGTACGGTTCCTCTGGGGCCTGCTCGGCTGGCAGTCGATCCAGTCCTCGGTCGTCGACTCCGGCGTCAATCTGGCCGCCAGACCGGACGGGACGTTCGCGATCGTGCAGGGGAACGACACGTTCTACCTCGGACGACGGCTCGACTGTCTGATGGTCGCGAACGACGACGACCTGCTGCAGAAGTCGCTCGCGCTCGCCGACGGAATCTCCGGTGAGGACGCGTTCGGCGACTCGGCGAGCTACCGCGACGGGATCGAGTCCCGGCTCCGCGAATGGGAGGAGAAGGTCGGCTACGAGGCGAACGCCGTCGAGATGTACGTGCGGCCCGACCAACTGTTCGCGCTCACGAAGTTCGACGACGGCTGGCCCAACCCCCGCCATCCCGACGACATGAACGAGCGGGTGCTCGCCTCGTTCCTGAACCTCGAGTCTTGGCGATTCCTCACGAGTTCGGTCCTGTTCGAACCTGGTTACCTGACGCTGCAGGCCAAGGTCGAGTTGAACCGGAACAAGCACACGGGCTTCCAGTCGGAGTTCTTCCGCGCGGAGTCCGCCCCGTTCGAGACCTGGCTGACGCCGTTCCTCGCGATGGTGCCGGAGGGCGTGAAGGGCCGGGGTGCGTGTGCGGCTGCGGCGATCCGCGTCGCTGCGGCGGACTTCCTGGCCGAGATGTACCACGCGCTCGAAGACCAGGCGCTGATCGACGACCCGCTGCGCGCGACCGGGAAGTACACCGGCGCGCTCGATCTGATCGACAAGCTCCGGCCCGTGCTACTGCCGCGGATCGGCTTCGTGTTCATGCGCGCGCGGGACCTGAAGATCGAGGTGTTCGAGCCTTCGCCGGCGCCGCACTTCGCGTGGGTGTTCTGGATCCGGCGGGAGTCGCGTGCCGTGCTCGACGAGTTGCGCGACTACCTGACCGTGAACCGCAAGTCGCTCGGCTTCACGAACGTCACCGAGATCAAGATGGCCGGTCTGAGCCAGCCGTGTCGCGAGTTCCAGAACCCGAACATCCCCGGAACCGGCGAGATCGCGCTGCTGATCTACAACGACTTCTTCATCCTGTCGAATTCGTCGTTCCTCGCGCGCGACATGATGGACGCGCGGGCCGAGTCGAAGTCGCTGCTGCAGGATGCCGCGTGGCCGGGGATCCAGCGCGAGCTGCCGAGTCAGATCAACGGTTTCGTCTATCTCAATGGCGAGCGACTCTCGAACGTGTTCGGCGACTACGTCCGGCACGTCAACGAGGGGTCGCGTGAAGTGGATCCGAGCTGGATGATGTCCAACCGAGATCGCATCGAGAAGCGTGTGCTCGGGGCGAGCTTCTCCCAATACGGTTCCCCGGCCCAGATTCCGCAGTCCGAGCAGGACGCGTTCGAGCAGGCCGTCGACCGAGAGATGAACGCGGAGTGGCTACGTCAGCGAGCGGAGTACACGGCCGGTGACCGAGAGCGCTACGAGGAGCTGCGGATCCTCGCCGGCATGGTCGACGCGGCGTACGTGCAGGTCGAGTTGGATCCCCAGTTCATCCAGTTGACCTCCGGGGTCAGCCTGTTCCCGTTCCAGTAGCTTGAAAAAGGGTGCCGCGGGGCTAGATTTCGGCCTCCTGACTCCGCGCCGAGATGGCGGAATTGGCAGACGCGCCAGCTTGAGGGGCTGGTGACCTTTACGGGTCGTGCAGGTTCAAGTCCTGTTCTCGGCACACTCAGAGCCGCCGGATCTTCCGGCGGCTTTTTTCGTGGCGCGAGCGACGGAGCGCGATGCGTTCCGCAGCGTGAGCGCCCACCAGGCCGTGAGGGCGAGCCCGGCGCCGAAGAGAAACCACGAGA
>JAGQQZ010000754.1 GCA_020425915.1 Planctomycetota bacterium
AACTACGACCGGCTCGTCCTCGAGGTCTGGACCGACGGGACCGTCTCGCCGGAGATGGCGCTCGTCGAGGCCAGCAAGATCTACCGCAAGCACCTCAACCCGTTCGTTCAGTACTTCGAGCTCAAGGAAGACCTCGCGGTCGAAGGCGGCGCGCTCGCGCCCGAGGGCGACGAGTCGGCGAAGCGCAAGGAGTTCGAGGAACTCCTTTCCAAGTCGGTCGACATCCTCGACCTCTCGGTTCGCGCCCGGAACTGCCTCGAGTCCGAGAACCTCGCGACGCTGCGCGACCTCGTCTCCGTGTCGGAGGCCGATGTCCTCAAGTTCCGCAACTTCGGCAAGACCTCCCTCAAGGAGGTCAAGAGCAAGCTGAGCGCGCTCGGTCTGTCACTCGGCATGACGGTCGAGGAGCCTCTGGGCTGATATCCAGGACGATTCACGATGAGACACCGCCAACTCGGAAAGAGCCTGAACCGCACGCCGGCGCATCGCGCGTCGATGGAGCGGAACATGGTCTGTTCGGTCATCAAGCACGAGCGCATCGTGACGACCCTGCCCAAGGCCAAGGCCATGCGGCGTGCGGTCGAGAAGATGATCACGCTCGGCAAGCAGAAGACGCTCGCACGCTACCGTCGTGCCTGCCAGCACCTGCGCGACGAAGCGGCCGCCAAGAAGCTGTTCGACGAACTGGGGCCGCGCTACGCCAACCGTCCCGGCGGCTACACCCGCATCTTGCGGTTGTCCGATCGTCGGGTCGGAGATGGTACGGACCGCGCGATCCTCGAGCTCGTCGACAATCGCGTGCTCGAGAAGCAGCTCGCCGCTTCCGCGTCGACCGACGCGGACGACGACGAGTAGATCTCGCGCCGATCGGTCCCTGTGCCGCCAATGCGTGGTGCGGGGGCCGTTCTGTGTACGGACTCGATCTCCCTCGTTCGCCCGCTAGCGCGACGTGGCGGGGGCAGGCTGGGTGACCTGACGCGTGAAGGGCCGATCAGCGTCGAACGAACGACAGGTTCTGCGGGCCGACGGCCAGTGAGAGCTCATCGAGGAGTTCGTCGCCGATCGAGATTCGGAACCGCGGGTTCGTGCGGATCTGGTGGACCGTGTCGCCGTCGCGGACCTCGAGCACGAGGCGCTGCTCGCCCTTGTGGTGCTCCACCGACGACTCGATCGCGTCCATGACCGATTCGGTCGTTTGCTCGGCGTCGAGGTGGACGACGATCGCCGCGACCTCACGCGCGATCGCGGAACTCGCGGGCACGATCGAGTCGAGCAGGATGCCGGCCTCGTCCTCCTTCTTGTCGACGCGCCCCGTGACGAACACGATGCTGTCGTCGACGAGCTGGTCCTTGACCTCCTCGAACGTGCGGGCGAACACCACGACCGGAATCGAGCGTTCCAGGTCCTCGAGCTGGAACCGAGCCATCTTGCGACCGGCGTTGCGGCCGTTCTTGATCGTCATGATGCGGACGCCGCTGATCATGCCGGCGAGTCGGACCTCGTCGCCGTGCTCGAGC
>JAGQQZ010000755.1 GCA_020425915.1 Planctomycetota bacterium
CGGCGTCGTCGACCGTGACCGCGAGCGGCTTCTCGAGGAACACGTGGGCGCCGCCGCGCATGCTGCGCTCGGCGAGCGACGCGTGCGTGTCCGGATACGTGTTGATCGACACGCAGTCGGGGCGAGTCTCGGCGAAGGCCGTGTCGAAGTCCCCGAACGTGGCGACCTCGCCGCCGAGTTCACCCGCGACCCGCTCCCGACTCTCGGATCCGCGACTCACGAGCCCGACGAGATCGAACTCCGACATCGCGTGGTAGGCACGGGCGTGGGATGCCCCCATGTTGCCGCAACCGACGACGAGAACGCGCAGCTTGCTCATGCGGTCAGAGGATCGTCAGTTCGAGGCCGTCGGTCGTCTGCAGGTCATCGGTGAACCCGATCGTCGTGAAGTAGCGCGCGACGCCCTGCATGTAGAGCTTCATGCCCGGCGGGAACGGCGGCATCCGGAACGTCCACGGCTGGTCACCCTGCGAGAACAGCGTCGCGAACGGCCACACGAGGATCTCGCAGCCGGGCGCGAACGGCGGCGGCAAGGCCGGCAGACCCGTCAGCGGCGCCACGCCGATCAACAGGTACTCGCCGGACAGGTATGTGTTGCAACACGTCGCCGCCGGGTCGACTTCGATCGTGAGATCACCGGTGCTCGCGTCGTAGCTCCCTGCGATCGTCGCGTCCTGCAGGAAGAAGGAACACGTCGGACCGTAGTTCTGGAATGCGATTCCCGCGGGGTGCTGGGCCGAGGCCACGGTCGCCGAGAGCCAGACGCAACAAGCCAACAACGAGTGTCGGATCATGGGTTCGTCCTATGGGGTCAGGTCCTTGGGGGCACCCGGCATGCTACGGTACCGACGAGTCGCGATGCGCTACGAAGGCAAGATCTACCGGCCACCGAGCGAGGCCGACGCGTTCATCCTGCAGGCCACGATCGGCTGCTCGTGGAATCATTGCACGTACTGTGACATGTACCGCGACAAGCAGTTCCGCGTCCGGGAGCTGTCGGAAGTGCTCGAGGACATCGATGCCGCTGCACACGAGGCGGGGCCGTACGTTCGCAAGGTGTTCGTCGCCGACGGCGACGCGCTCGTCATGGACGTCGACACGTGGGACGCGATCCTGGCGCGCTGCCGGGATCGCTTCCCGAACCTGAAACGTGTGAGCTGCTACGCGACGGCGCTCAACGTGCTCGACAAGCCTGTCGCCGATCTCGAGCGCCTGCGAGCGCACGGACTCGAACGCCTCTACATCGGGCCGGAGTCGGGCGACGACGTCACGCTGAAGCGGATCGCGAAGGGCAGCGACTTCGCCGCCCACCGCGACGCCGCGGCGGCGGCGCACGCTGCCGGCCTGCGGGTCTCGGCGATCTTCCTGCTCGGTGCCGGTGGTGTCGATCGCAGCGAGATCCACGCGAGTGAGTCCGCGCGGCTCGCGACGGCGATGGACCCGGAGTTCCTCGCCGCGCTGACGCTGACCGTCGTGCCGAACACGCCACAGGCCAAGCTCGAAGCGACGGGTCGGTTCGCCCTCCCCGAGGTTCCGGCATTGCTGCGCGAGTTGCGGACGTTCGTCGCCGAGTCGAACCCGACCGACGCGCTGTTCCGTACCAACCACGCCTCGAACTACCTCCCGCTGGGCGGTCGGCTGCCGCAGGACCGCGACCGAATCGTCGCGATGCTCGATGGCGCGCTGCGCGGCGACGTGCCGCTCCGCCCCGAGTGGGGCCGCGGGCTCTGAACCGGTCCCCGGGCCTGCCTTGGTACCGGTGACTACGCGCCCGCGTGTTCGCACGACCGTATCCGTCGATCTGCGTGGCTGCTTGACCGATGCGAAGGGCGCACGGGAAACTTGCACCTCGCCCTCCGCCCCACCGCGGGCACTCCGTTCCTTCCACCGTCCCTCTCCCGCAGAGGGTCTCTCGCGACATGAAGCTCTTCTCCTCCCTTGCCGCCATTTCGGTTCTCGTGGCGGCCCCGCTCTCGGCTCAGGTCACCGGGTTGGTCCTCGACTCTTCGTCGGGCCTCCCGATCCCCGGTGCGATCGTCACCGAAGCGACCACGTTCAATCGCACGACGACCGATGGCAGTGGTGCCTGGTCGCTCTCGATCGCGGGGATGAACGTGGAGGTCGTCGCCGCCGCCGTCGGCTACTTCAACGAGGGCGCGATCGTCTCGGCCGGCGCCACAGGCGTACACATCTCACTCGACCCGGTCGTCGTCGGCACCAACACGAACTACCCGTTCGCCACCGACAACTGCCAAGCCTGTCACCCACTGCAGTACAGCCAGTGGATCGACTCGCCGATGGGCATGACCGGCATGAACGAGTGGGTCTACGACCTGCAGAGCGGAACCGGCACCACGAACGCCGGTGTCGGCCTCGCGCAGGCCGGCTTCGTCTACACCCGTGACTCGGTGCATCTCGCACACGACCCGGTCGGACCGTGCGCCGCGTGCCACCAGCCCGAGAACTGGGTCAAGAACCCTGGCGTCGCGATGGAGCCGATCGGCTCGCTGACCGACCAGGCGGCGCACAGCGTGTCGTGC
>JAGQQZ010000756.1 GCA_020425915.1 Planctomycetota bacterium
AGCGTTCGCGAGCCGAGCAACCCCAGCGCCGCTATCTACAACGGATCTCTGTCTCCCACCCGCACGCTCCGCACCGAGGTCGCCAACTGCGCGGAAAGAGACTCGCGATGCCGTACCCCGCCGCCGCGACGACGATCGCCGCGCCGAGCACGAAGTAGCCGAGACCCCACCCGCCTGCGGAAGCCTTCAGTCCGAGGAGCGCCACGACTCCGACGAACATCACCGTCACGACCTGGACCACGCGTGCCGTGTGACCCGGGCCGATGGAGTGGCGCGCGCTCAGACTCAGGCGGAGCGGGGCACCGCACGACGGGCAGCACGTCGGTGCGTGCGTCTGATCAGTTCGGGTTGGGCTGAGCGGCATGCTCGGGGTGATCGGAACACAGTCATGATAATCGATGCTCGCTTGCGCACCAGTGGCGCGGCTCAAAATGGCTGTCACGACTGGTTCAGCGGGGCAAATGCAGGAGCCGGACGCCGCGGCTAAGATCGTGCGGAAATGCGGATCTCTCGCTCCACCCTTGCTCTCCTGCTGCTTTGTTCCGTCCTGCGTGGACAGGTCGCGGAAGACCGACGCATCGACACGGTCGGCGTGAATGCAGCGACAGGACCGCAGATCGCGGCGGCGGATGACGTCCTGCTCGTGGTTTGGGATGATGGCACAGACGTTTGGTTGCAGCGGTCGTTGGACCGCGGAAACACGTGGGCAGTTGCCGAAACAAGGCTCAACACGAACGCGCCCGGAGCGTCCACGTCCACCGATCCCAGGATCGCGGTCGACGGAGCATCAGTGTACGTCGCCTGGACGGATACCAGGAATGGTGCGACGGACATCTATCTGAACTACTCGACGGATCTCGGTGCGACCTGGCAAGTCACAGACGTTCGACTGGACACGGATCCGCCGGGGAGTGCGCTCTCCCAATCTTGTGACGTCATCTGCACTGCCGATACGGTCGTGGTGGCCTGGGTCGACTTTCGCAACCAAGTCTTTCCAACGCCGTCCGTGAACATCGTCTGCAATCGATCGCTGGATGGTGGCGCGACGTGGTTGACCTCCGATATTGCATTGAGCGATCAAACGCCGAGCACGTCCGGACCTGTCAGACCGTTTGGTCTTGCCGCCACGGGGCTTCGTGTTCACGTCATCACGGAAGCCGACTCTGGCGTGTTCATGAGGACGTCCGAGGACGGCGGGACAACTTGGCCGGCCCCAGTCACGATCTCTCCACCGCGTACGGCTTTCGGAGCTCGCACGATCGCTCCGCGAGTCGCGATCGATGACTCCACGGTTCACGCGGCTTGGTTCAGTACCGATTCCTGGTCAGGAGACATCTTCGCCAATCACTCGGACGACGCCGGGCAAACCTGGCAACCCGCCGATGACCGTCTGAATTCAGCGTCGATCAACACGGCAGTTCCCGCTTCCGTGGAACTGAGTGCGATCGATGGCTTCGCTCACGTGGTCTGGACCGAGGAGCGCGGAGGCATATTCGACCGCGACGTGTTCGCGGCAAGGTCGGCCGACAGCGGTGACTCGTGGTTGGCGGAGGTGCAACTGACAGCAGAACCACCGTCGTTCCTGAACGTTCCATTGCCACCCGAGGTCGCTGTCGATGAAGCGGCCCTGCTGGTCGTTTGGGAGGAGAATCTGAGCGAGATCTTCGGCAACTACAGTCAAGATCGAGGCGCGACCTGGCACGGCGAGTTCCAGGTCAACTCGACACCACTTTCCAGCGATCGAGCACTTCGGGGTGCTCCTCGCTCGGTCATCGTGGATGGACTCGCTCATGTCGTCTGGAAGAACGAGGGCGGGATCTACTTCACCAGTATCGCGCTCGGATGTCGCGAAGTCGGTGGTGGCTGCGAGGGTGCTGGGACCCCGAGTTGTGTCGGGTACCCGTCGTCGTCGGCGTCGTTCTCGATCGAATGCCCGCCGTCGGTCCACGGTTGTCAGGGTCCGAGCACGGTCGTGTTCGGATCGGGAGCGATTCAGCAGATCCAGGTCCCACCACCGATCGGTTGTGGGCCATGCGGTTTCGTGATCGAGAGCTCGTTCGGCGCGACGGTGGGAGCTCTCGACGTGGGCCCCGGACTCGTTCCAGGGTTTCAATTCTCAACGCAGTGCGGCTGCCTGTCGTTCGTCGGCGCACCGTGTGTCGAACTCTCGCGCGGCCTCGTAGTGTTCGTCGGGCTCTAGTCGAACGGTGATTCGTTCGCGAGATCGGGATGGGCGTCCGCTGTTCGAGCGCGGATGGTTTGCCCGCCGCTCGTGGGAGGCCTGCGGGTCGCACCCTGGCGGCGTCGGCAATCTCGTGGATTGCCGAACGCTGCCAGGATCGCCGCGTGGCTGTGCCGACTGCCTCAGTTCTGGAACTGCAACGCGTTCGACGCGCTCAATCCCGAGTCGTCGGCTGTCAGCAATTGCAGACGCCACGCGCCCGGCGGCGGGGTGAAGTCGAAGTGGCGTTCCCCGGTCGCCTGCAGGATCGTGAACGGGACCGCGAACAGCGGATCGGTGCGCAGCGGGCAAGGCGTGTCCACGCCGATGATCTGCGAGAGCGGAGTGTCCATCGCCGCGGTGCCGATGATCAGCAGGCCGACGGTCGCGGTCGGGTGGGCCGCGAGGACGTCGGCGGCGTTGCCGAGGTAGTTCGAGCACGTCAGGGTCGCGCCGTTGCAGGCCGCACCGACGGACTGGACGGCCATCGGTTTCAGCGTGAGCTTGAGGATCACGTGGCTATGAACACCGCTGATGTGGGAGGCCGGCCACGGCATGAAGTTGGACGCGTCGTAGTTCATGACGAATCCGTTCGAGTCGACCGTGGCGGAGAACGTCGCCGGAGCGTCGCCCAGCGTCATCGAACCAAGAGCACCGACGTCGAGCAGCGCGCTCGAGGTGGGGATCGGTCCTTGATGAAGATGGGTGAGTTCGGCGTGGATGTCGACGAGCGTCGGCTGGTTCGCGGTCAAGGTGATCGTCGACGCGAGCGACTCGCTCATCGACGGACCGTTCGGAATGTGGAACCAGCTCGCCGCCAGGGAAGAAGCCGAGATCCAGATGACCTTCTCGTTCGGCCAGTTGGTGTCGTCGACCTCGTAGGCGAGTCGGGCGATGTCCGTCAGGGGGCCAGGCGCACCGACCTGGAGATACGTCGGCTCTGCGAGCACGCCCGGTGCAGAAGCGGTCTGCGTCGGATTGGTGACCGTGAAGTCGCTCGCGACCGTGGTCACGGTGAACTGCGCACAGATAGGAGAAGCGAGCAGCAGCGCGCTAAGAATGGTTGTCTTGTCCATGTTGCGATACCCCCTCGACGGATGACGTCGATTCGTGTCGGGAATATCGGCAGTCCGACCCGTGTTCGCGAGACCGGCAGTCCGCGATTCTCGATCCGAGAACGCGGCTCCACGACGCCGTGCCAACGGCGACTGCGATCCGTCCGGAGCGTTCCGAGCGCGGTCTCGATACCGCGCTCAGAGGCCCACTTCGATCACCAACGCGTCACTGGCCGTCATCGGGAACGGCGTGCCGAGCAAGAAGTCGCCCACGAGCCACTGGCTCGTGACGCTCAGTCCGACTCCGCCCATGCCGGATGGCATCGTGAGGTCGTATCGAGCCATCCCATCGGCGTCCGTCGTGATCGGCAGCGTCGCGAACGCCTGCTGATAGAGCGTGCACTGCGGCAACCCGACCGCGCCGAGGGATTGATTCCACGGCGTCCCGAGCTGTAGCCACGCGAACGTCGAGTTGACGGCCGCGCCGCGGAGGTTCAGTTCCAGCGTTCCGCCCAGTTGTGCCTTGCCGCGATACCCGATCGTCGGGAGTCCGCGCGAGCCGGGGCAGCCGACGCCGCGCGAGTACAGACGACCGGGCGAGCCGGTGCTGCCGAGGTCGAACACGAACGCCTGCGACGCGTGATCGCCGACCAGCAGGTCGTCGAACCCGTCGCCGTCGACGTCGCAGCCGAGGCCTCCGTCGAACTCCCGCCCGAAGTAACCCAAGGCGATCGTGCCGACGAACTTGTGGATCCTCGAGCCGTCGAAGCCGGAGTAGACCCGGATCGAACCCTGGAAGTTGCTGCCCTCGTTCGGGGCACCGACCGCGAAGTCGCCGAAGCCGTCGCCGTTCACGTCGCCGATGCCGCGGACCATCTGTCCGAAATGATCCGACGCAGAGACCCCGGACATGTTGAGCCCTCGCAAGGCGTGGATCCGGTTGCCGGTGGCGCCGGATACGACGGAGACGGCGCCGCGGCCGTTGTCGAGACTCGGCATGCCGATGATCAGGTCGCCGAATCCATCCGCGTCCACGTCGCCGGCCCCGGCCACGTAGCGCACGTGGTAGAACTGCGAGAGGTCGTATCCGTAGGTCGCGCGCGGGATCGTCAGGACCACGTGCGGCAGCGGGCGACTCGACCACACGCGGATCTTCTCCCCGACTTTGTCGTGCACCGCCAAGTCGTCGTAGCCGTCCCCGTCGACGTCACCCACCGCGTAGGGGAAACCGTTGAAAGGGATGTCGAGGCGTTGAACGATCGATCCGTCTCGACCCGATACGACGATCAGGCGACCCAACGCGGTCCCCCCGCGCAGTTCCGTGGTCAGGACGTCATCGAAACCGTCTGCATCGACGTCTCCGGCGGGCCCGACACCACTCCCGAATCGACTGCCGTTCGGGCCGATCGGGCCGTGAACGCTGAACAACCACGATCCGTCGAGGCCCGAGTACAACGCGACGAACCCGTCGGTCGTGCTCGTCGACGAGTTCGGGTTGCCCCATGCCAGATCGTACGTCCCGTCGCCGTTCACATCTCCCACGACGACGGGCTCCCGCCCGGGCAGATCCCGGATGACCGATCCGTCGGCACCCGAGTGGATGCGCACCGAACCCTGCGGGAAGTCCAGCGTCCCGCGCGACACCAGGAAATCGATGCGTCCGTCCCCGTCCGTGTCGCCGAACGGCCGCACCACGGTCTGACCCGGCGCGGCGCCGTTCAGCGCGTGGATCGGCGATTGTGCCAACGCGCCGCATGCCAAGACGAGCGTGAACGCTCCGGTCGTGAGTCCATTGGTCGGCATTCTGTTTCCACGCGACATCGATCTCCTCCGGGAGGGGTGAGCACCGAGCCATCATACGGGAATCGAGTGAGCGCTGCCCGTCGATCCGGGGCGAGGGTGCGCTCCGCACATCTCGGTGGGAATCGCACCGCCGGGCTGGCGGGGAGCGATATGGTGCGCAGCGATGGCCTCGACCACCAACTCAGGTTCTGCGGCAGACACGAGTCTTCTCCGGCGAATCCGTTGGCCGATCGCGATCACCGTCGTCGTCAGCGTCGCGCGGATGGTCGGGGAAGTGCGTGGGTCGATCACGAATCTGTCCGGTGGTCGACTCGCGGCGCTCGGCATCACCTGGCTCGCGTTCGTGTTCGGAGCGTGGTTCGGTTACTGGCTGGCGCGTTCGGGCTCCGCGCCTCGGGTCCGATTCGCGCCGCTGTGGGGTGCCGTGATGTTGCTCGTGATCGTCGTCGCGATCGGTTGGCAGTTCGGTCCGTTCCTCGAACGCATTCCCGACGCGCAGACCTTCGCCGAGTTGCGCCCGGCGGTCCGGACGCTGTGCGGCATCGCATCGACACTGGCGCTGTTGGCATTCGTGGTGTGGCCAAGGCTGGCGTGGACGATGCTCGCCTACGGAATCGCGGTGCGCGCGTTCGTGGTCGCGCAGACTTGGCTCGCGAAGCACCAGGGATGGGACACGCACTACACGAAGTTCGGTCCGCCCGGTTGCGAGCCGGCTGACATGTCGACGACGATGTTCGCCGCGGCGACCGCGCAGATGGGCTTCTGGGTCGCGTTCACGGTCGTCGGCGGCGTGTTCGCGGGCAGCGTCTTCGGTCGACGCTCGTCTCGCTCGTCGGCGGTGTCGTAGACCGCGGAACCGGAATGGCGCGGGGCGCGATCCCGAATCGCGACTCCAACGCGGGCCTTCCTACCGATGCAGCGAGGCGTGGTACGCTTCTTCCGTCTCCGCTCCTCTCGAGTCTCACAGGCATCCATGCTCCGCGCCACTCTCTCGTTGGCCCTCGCGGCCACTCTGATCGTCGGTGCGCCCTGGACGATGTTGTTCGCGGCGCCGACCGACGCGTCGGGGAACGCCTCGTTCGCCCTGCCGTTCGACCCGGCGACCCTGCCGGTTCCGGTGACGACGATTTACGCGCAGGCTGCGTCGCCCGCGATCACGTTCGGTGTCGGTGGTCCGCCGACGTTCGGCTTCTGCGTGTCGGACGTGGACAGCTTCACGGTCGGGTCGTAGTCGAACTCCGAGTGCCTGCTCGCCGCATGGATCGACGATCCACGGGCGGACCGACCCCGATTGCCGAGTCGTCCGATCGCGAGTACCCTGCTCGATCCACGCCATCGAGATCACGGCCCCGCTCGCTCGCATGACTCGAATCCTCTCGACGCTCTTCTCCTGCACGTTGTTCGCCGTCGCCGTCAGCGCACAAGGCCAACCCGAGACCAACGAACCCGGCAACGACTCGATGACCGGTGCCGAATCGGTCGCCTCGAACGGGCAGTGCTACGGCCAACTGGGGGCGGCCGTGGCGGACCGGGACTTCTGGTCGTTCACGATCACGGGCCCCAAGCGACTGACGGCGTGGACTTCGCGGCGCGGCGCGGAGATCACCGAGCTCGGGGGGACGGCGACGTCCGACACGATCCTCGAGGTCTACGATCCGAACGGATTCTTCCTCGGCTTCAACGACGACTACGGCGGAACCAAGTACTCGCTCGCGTCGGTCGACCTGCCGGCCGCGGGGACCTACTTCGTCGCGGTCACGACCTTCGTCGATCCGTACGTGACGACGTTCGCGAACGGCGACTACGCGCTCGACATCCGGTGCGAAGATCCGCCGGGATCGTCCACGTACTCGATCGCGCCCTCCGAAGCGGAGCCGAACGACGATTGCGCGGCGGCCGATTCGACGAGTGACGGCTTCGAGCATCTCGAGACGCTGCAGATGGCGGGTGACCGCGACTTCTTCACGTTCACGCTGCCGTATCTCTCGCGCGTGAAGATCCGGACCTGGGCGGATGCCTCGACGACCGGTACGGGTTGCGCGGACACGAAGCTGTGGCTGTACGACGATGCCTGCGTCGAACTCGCATCCAACGACAACGGCGGCACCGGACTGCACGCGCGGATCGTTCGGGAACTCGATCCCGGCACCTACTCGGTCGAGGTCTCCGACCATCTCCGCAACGCGCTCGGCGACTACCGCCTCACGGTCGACATCGAGGTCCTCGCGGCCCAGGACGTGTTGCCGGGCTCGGCCGGCTGCATCGGCACGGGCGGTCAGCCGCTGATGGTCGTCCCGCGTCCGGGCGAGCGTCCGCGCGTCGGCTCGCAGGTGACGACCGACATCGCGAACCTGCCCGGCGGCCCGTGTGCGATCCTGCTC
>JAGQQZ010000757.1 GCA_020425915.1 Planctomycetota bacterium
ATGCGTAGAGGCGGAGGAAAGCGAAACTTCCGACCGCCGCCGGACCGCGGTCCCCGCATCAACCAACGAATCCGAGTACGACAAGTTCGGGTCATCGACGACGAGGGCAAGATGCTCGGCGTCATGGAAACCGCGGACGCTCTCGCGCTCGCGTCGCACAAGGGCCTCGATCTGGTCGAGATGGCCGCGGACCAACGTCCGCCCGTCTGCCGGATCATGGACTACGGCAAGTACAAGTACGAGCTGAAGAAGAAGGAGCAGCTTTCGAAGAAGAAGCAGCACCAGGTCCAGGTCAAGGAAGTGCGGGTCCGCCCGAAGATCGCCGAACACGACATCGACGTGAAGGTGCGTCGCGCCCGCAAGTTCCTCGAAGACGGGGACAAGGTACAGATCAACTGTCTGTTCCGCGGTCGCGAGATGATGCACCAGGACGTCGGCATCGAGGCGATGAACAAGGTGTATCGGCAACTCGAAGACATCGCGAAGGTCGAACGCGAGCCGCATCGCGAAGGCCGTCGCCTGGTCATGTTGATCAGCAAGAAGTAGGGCGAGCATGAGCTCGATCGTCGACTTCGAAGAGTTGTTCGGGGTCAACGCGGGGTACGTCGAGCGAGTGTTCGCCGAGTACTCCGCGCAACCCGAGGCCGTCAGCGAGGAGTGGCAGCGATTCTTCGAGTCGCACCTCGCTCCCGAACAGCTGCCGAAACGCACGCCGACCAAGGCCGAGACACTCGATGCCGAGCGTTCGGTCGCTCGGGAGGTCGAGCCCGCGTCGACGCTCGAGCCGCTCCGCGGCGTCGCGGCCAAGATCGCGGCCAACATGACCGAGAGCCTGACCGTGCCGACGGCGACGTCGACGCGAGTCGTGCCGGTCAAGGTCCTCGAGGAGAACCGCCGTATCGTCAACGAGTTCCTCGCCGCGGAGTACCGCGGCAAGGTCTCGTTCACGCACTTCGTCGCGTGGGCGATGGTCCGCGCGCTGCAGGAGATCCCGTCGATGGGGGTCTCGTTCCACGACGTCGGCGGCGTTCCGCACCGTCAGGAACTCGGCCCGATCAACATCGGGATCGCCGTCGACCTGCCGCGGCCGGACGGCAAGCGCTCGCTCGTCGTGCCGTGCATCAAGGACTGCGGCACGATGAACTTCGCGACCTTCATGGCCGCGTACACCGCGCTGATCCAGAAGTCGCGCAACGGCAAGTTGACCCCGGCCGATTTCCAGGGCACCACGTGCACCCTGACGAACCCCGGCACGATCGGGACCGTCAGCTCGCTGCCGCGCCTGATGACCGGCCAGAGCTTCATCCTCGCGACCGGCGCGATCGGCGTGCCGGCCGAGTACGAGGGCGCCGGACTCGCGACCCTGACCGAGATCGGGGTCAGCAAGGTCATGACCCTGACCAGCACCTACGACCACCGCGTCATCCAGGGTGCCGACTCGGGCGAGTACCTCGCGCTGCTGCACAAGCTGCTCAACGGCGAGCACGGGTTCTACGACGACCTGTTCGCCGATCTCTGCATCCCGTACCGCCCGATCCGGATGGAGCGGGACCGCGTCGCCGCGCTCGGCACGCCACAGCGCGACAGCGAAGACGCCGAGCGCGCCTCGAAGGTGCTGCAGTACGTCCGCGCCTACCGCGTCCGCGGCTATCTGCTCGCGAATCTCGACCCGCTCGTGTGGGAGGCCCGGACCTACCCCGAGCTCGAGATGGACTACTACGGGCTCACGGTCTGGGACCTGGACCGGACCTTCCCGAGCGGGCTGGTGACCCGGAGCGGTTTCGCGACCCTGCGCGAGATCCGTGACACGTTGCGGGCCACCTACACGCACCGCGTCGGCATCGAGTTCATGCACATCGTGGACCCCGAGCAACGGGCTTGGCTCCGCGAGCGCATGGAGGAGAGTCGCAACGAGGAGGAGCTCCCGCGCGAGGTCCAACTGCGCGTGCTCGACAGCCTGGTCGCCGCCGAAGCGTTCGAGCGGTTCCTGCACACGCGCTTCGTCGGCCACAAGCGCTTCTCGCTCGAAGGTGGCGAGACGTTGATGCCGGTGCTCGACGCGCTGCTCGAACGGGCGGGCGAACACGGCATCCATCACGCCGTGCTCGGCATGGCCCACCGCGGCCGCCTGAACGTGCTCGCGCACGTCATGCAGAAGAGCCTGACCCGGATCTTCTCCGAGTTCGAGGGGTCGATCG
>JAGQQZ010000758.1 GCA_020425915.1 Planctomycetota bacterium
CCACACCGACCACTCCGCGGACCTCGCCGCGTTGCTGTTCGCGCTGCGCAATCCGAACTTCGACGGCCGCAAGCCGCTCGCGCTGCGCGGCGCCTTCGGGTTGCGGAAGCTGCTCGACGACATCGAGACCGCTTGGCCGTGGTGCCGGCGCGGTGACTACGAACTCGACGTCGCGGAGGTCGAGCCGGGTGCGTTCCGACTCGGATCGCTCTCGATCGAGACCGCGAGGATCGAACACACCGACGCGAGTCTCGGCTACCGCATCACGGGTTCGAACGGCGCGACGGCCGCGTTCAGCGGCGACGCGACGTTCTGCGACGGCGTCGTCTCGATCGCTCGTGACGTCGACCTGTTCGTCTGCGACAGCGCGTTCCCGACCGACGAGCTCAACGTCGGACACATGACGCCCACCGAAGCCGGCCGCGCCGCGAGCATCGCGGGCGCGAAGACGTTGTGCCTGACCCACTTCTACCCCGAGTGCGAGGGGTTCGACCTGACCGCACTCGCCCGAACGGAATACGACGGCGAGATCGTCGAGGCCTGCGACCTGCTCCGCTTCCACTTGGGCTGATCCGCGCCGGCACCGGGCAGGTATCATCCCGGTCATGCTCCGGCTCCTCTCCGCCGCCACGGTCGTCTGGCTCGCTCCCGCGCTGGCCGCACAGACGACCGCACCGAGCGCGGTCTCCGACGTCCTCGAGTCGACCTGCTTCGACTGCCACTCCGGGACCACTCCGAAAGCCGATCTCGACCTGGCGACGCTCGACCTCCGCTCCGAGCGCGACCGCCTCGGCATCTTGCTCGACGTGCGCAACAAGGTCACCGGCCGCGAGATGCCTCCGACCGACTTCGGTGCGCTCGACGACGAGGAACTCACGACCCTCGTCGCCTGGGTGGAGCAGCGACTCGGCGAACGGCTCGGCACGATCGACCTCGATCCCGGTGTCGTCGCGGTGCGTCGACTCAGCCGCACCGAGTACGACCACACGATCCGCGACCTGTTCGGCGTGCGCACCGACAGCTCGCGGCGCTTCCCGGCCGAGAGCCTGGGCTACGGCTTCGACAACATCGGTGACGGGGCCGACTTCTCGACGCTGCACATCGAGAAGTACTACGACGCTGCCGCCGACGTCGCGCGACAGGTCGTCGACGTCGCCGACCCGGCCAACCCGACCAAGCGACGCGTGCTCGGCGCGGACGCGTCCGTCGACGGTGGCGGCCGGACGCGCGGCGAGGCGGCCTACCTCTACGCCCGCGGCACGGTCTCGACGCGGTTCGAGCTCCCGCGCAGCGGCGACTACCGCCTCGAGGTCCGCGCGTGCGGCGACCAGGCTGGTGACGAACCGGTGCGAATCGGAATCTCGATCGATCACAACCGCGTCGAGGTCCTCGAGGTCCCCGAGCCCCGCGACGCTCCCGGGCTCTACACGATCGACCTGACGCTCGGCGACGGTCCTGTTCTCGTCGAGGCGACGTTCCTCAACGACTACTACAAGCCGGACGATCCCGACCCGAAGCAGCGCGACCGCAACATGATTCTCGAGGACTTCGTGTTGACCGGCCCGCTCGACACGCGGTTGCCGCGCGGCAGTGAGTGGTTGTTCGCCGCGGATCCCGGAGTGAAGCAGAAGCCGCGCAAGCGCGCACTCGAGATCGCCAAGGTGCTGACCGAACGCGCGTGGCGCGGCCAGGTCGACCGCAAGGAAGTCCATCGCCTCGCGGACCTCGTCGCCGACGTGTGCAAGGGCGGCGAGTCGTTCCCGTACGGTTTGCGCGCGCTGGTCGAGGCGGTGCTCGTGTCGCCGAGGTTCCTCTGCCGGGTCGAACGACCCGGCACCCGCACGCTCGACGACTTCGAACTCGCGACGCGGCTCTCGTACTTCCTGTGGAGCAGCACGCCGGACGAACCGCTGCTCGACCTCGCGAAACGCGGGCAACTCCGGGACCCGGAGGTCCTGACCGCGCAGACCGAGCGAATGCTCGACGACCCGCGCTCGACCGCTCTCGCGACCAACTTCGCCGCCCAGTGGCTCGAGCTGCGCAACCTCGAGGTGCTGCAGCCGGACCCGGATCGATTCCCGGCGTTCGACGACAAGCTGCGCTCTGCGATGCAGCGCGAGACCGAGCTGCTGTTCGAAGCCGTGATGCGCGAGAAGCGCAGCGTCTACGATCTGTGCGACGCGAACTTCACGTTCGTGAACGGCCCGCTCGCGGCGCACTACGGGATCGAGCACGTCGAGGGACCGGAGTTCCGCCGCGTGCGCGCGCCGCGGCCGGGTGGGATCCTCGGCCACGCGAGCGTGCTGACCGTGACGTCCAACCCGACGCGCACCTCACCGGTCAAGCGCGGCAAGTGGCTGCTCGACAACCTGCTCGACGCACCCCCGCCGCCGCCGGCACCGGGCTTCGACAGCTTCGAGGACGAGCAGGCCGCCGAGCGACCGGCGACGCTGCGCGAGCAACTCGCCCTGCACCGCAAGGACCCGAAGTGTGCGGTGTGCCACGACCGGATGGACGCGCTCGGGCTCACGCTCGAGCGCTTCGATCCGATCGGAGCGAGGCGCGAGGCCGACGACGGCCAGGACATCGACGCGCGCGGTTCGCTGCCGGGCGGCCAGGTCATCGAGGATCTCGAAGGGATCCGCTCGGTGCTGAACGACAACCCCGCGTTCCTGCGCTGCCTGCTGCGCAAGCTCTTCATCTATGCGATCGGCCGCGACACGACGACCGACGACCGACTCGCGCTCGAACGATTGCAACGATCCCTCCACGGTCACGACTCGACGATCGAGGATCTCGTCCTCGGCATCGTCGGGCTCGATGCGTTCCGCGCGATCGACGACTCCAGGAGACCCACCAAATGAGCGAGTTCCTCAGACGCCGCGCGCTGTCGCGTCGCACGTTCCTGCGCGGGTCCGGAGCGCTGGTCGCCCTGCCTTGGCTCGACGCGATGGTCCCCGCGCTCGCGCAGCCGGCGACGCCGCGCCGGTGCATGTTCCTGTACGCCCCGAACGGCAAGACGATGGAGGACTGGCGCCCGAAGGAAACGGGCGCGCGGTTCGACCTGCCGCACCTGTTGGAACCGCTCGCGAAGCACCGACGCCGCATGTTGGTCCTCACCGGCCTCGACCTCGACGGCGGCAGCGCGCACGGCGACGGCCCGGGCGACCACGCGCGTGCCGCGGCGTCGTTCCTGACGACGGCACACCCGCGCAAGACCGGTGGCGCCGACATCCACAACGGCATCTCGATCGACCAGGCGATCGCCCAGAAGATCGGCGACCAGACGCGTTTCCCGTCGCTCGAACTCGGACTCGAGCGTGGTCGCCCGGCCGGCGTCTGCGATTCCGGCTATGCCTGCGCGTACACGAACAACATCTCGTGGTCGTCGCCATCGACGCCGGTCGCCAAGGAGACCAACCCGCGTGAGGTTTTCCGCCGACTGTTCGGCGACGCGGCGAGCCGGGCGCGGATGGCGAAGGACAACGAACGCCGCCGCAGCGTGCTCGACACCGTGCTCGAGGACACCAAGACCCTCGCGCGTCGCCTCAGCCGCACCGACCGCGCCCGCATCGACGAGTACCTGGACGCGGTTCGCTCGGTCGAGAAGCGGCTCGCCCAGTCCGCGGACGAGAGCGCGCAGGACGTGCCGATGCCAGTCGGTCTCGACGAGGGTGGCGGCCACGAACAACGGGTCGGCCTGATGTACGAACTCTGCGCGCTCGCGCTGCAGACCGACACGACGCGGGTCATCACGCTGATGCTCGGCAACGCCGGCAGCAACCTGTCGTACCGCTTCCTCGACGTCCCCGAGGGACACCACTCGCTGTCACACCACCGCAACGACCCGGCGAAGATCGACAAAATTCGCAAGATCAACCGCTGGCACACCGAGCAGCTCGCGAAGTTCGTCGATCGCCTCGCATCGATCGACACCGGGGACGGCGACCTGCTCGACGCGTCGCTCGTGCTCTACGGCTCCGGCCTCGCGGACGGCAACGCCCACCGCCACGCGGACCTGCCGATCCTGCTGCTCGGTCGCGGCGGCGGCGACTTCAAGTCGGGGCAGCACGTCCGGTCGAAGAAGCACACTCCGCTCGGCAACCTGTACGTGTCGATCATGCAGAGCATGGGACTGCGGACGACGTCGTTCGGCGACTCGACCGGCGCACTGCTCTGACGGACGCTGGAATGGTCGGTCGAGGCGGGAGTGTCGCTCGAGTCGCTGAGGACTCGAGCGACGTGTTGCTCGGCTCGCGAGCGCTCGGATCAAAGGCAAGACGTGGGGGCTCCCCCCGTTTGCCCCGTCACCTTCGCGTCGGTCGCCCTGCGGGCGGGCGACCGACGCGAAGGTGACGGGGCAAACGGGGGGAGTCGCGACCTCACGCGCGGCGGGCGCGCGCCACGATCGGGGAAGGCCGATGCACTGACTCCGGGTATCGGGATTCC
>JAGQQZ010000759.1 GCA_020425915.1 Planctomycetota bacterium
CCCCACGGCGTTGGTCGTGTCGCGGTTCCTGACCGCGAGTTCGATCGACGCGGATGTCGTTTGGGACGAGCCGATTCCCGCTGATCCGGCCATCGTGGGGCTCTCGCTGGTGTTCCAGGCGGCTGCCGTGGTGCCGACCTCGGGCGGTGTCCGAGTCCGGTTCACGAACTTCCTGACCGAGGAGATCCGAGCATGATCGCTTGCTTACGCGTCCTTGCCATCGTCATCGTGACCGGCTGTTCGGCCACCGCACAGTCGACGTGGTTCGGGATCGAGCACATGCAGATCCCGGCGGACTCCGTCGAAACCAGCAGTGCGTCCTTCGTCGACTTGGACGGCGACGGTTCGTTGGACATCGTTCGCGTGGGGAATCCGTCGGCGATCCTGCTCAATCGTGGTGACGGCACGTTCCGCGACGAGACCTCGTCCCGACTGCCGAACGCGAATCGATTCGGTGTCTCGCACCGCCTGTTCGACGTCGACGGCGATGGCGACGACGACCTCGTGATCGGCACGAGATTCGGCGAGGGGAATGCACTCTACCTGAACGACGGTCACGGGTACTTCTCGGACGAGTCCGTCTTCCGACTGCCGTACGACGGGACCACGGCTCTTGCGACCAGGTGTGGTGACGTGGACGGGGATGGAGCGTCCGATCTCGTCATCGTCGCCTACGACTTCGGTGACGTGTACCTGCGGGTGTTCCGAAACGATGGATCGGGGCACTTCCTTCCAGCCGTCGAGCTGGGGGATTCGACGGTCGAGTTCGCGGGGATGGAGCTCGCGGACTTCGACGGCGACGGTGCGTTGGACATCCTGCTGGTCTCGTCCTTCTCACCGACGCGGCTCTGGATCAACGATGGCTCCGGAGCGTTCGTGGACGAGGCGTCGACCCGTGTTCCACCGATGGACACCGGTCGGCTGTTCGCCGTCGCCACCGATTTCGATTCCGACGGCGATCTGGACATCGTGACCAACCTGGCGGCGTTGCTGAACGACGGCTCCGGCGCGTTCGTCGACGAGTCGGTGACTCGCATCCCTTCGGGCGTCACGCCGCCGAATCAGGTCGCCAGTGTCGTGGACGTCGATGCCGATGGTGCACCGGACCTCGTGATCGGGTATCGCGATCACCAGGGAGGACCGTTGGCCGGAGCGGTGTGGAGCAACGACGGAACCGGCCGGTTCGCGGCGCTGCCGTTCGATGGCGTCCCGGACATCGCGGCGGACTTCGCCGCAGGGGACGCCGACGGCGACGGCGACCTGGATGTCTACGTGTGCGCGTTCGGGCAGGATCGACTTCTTCTCAACCGCGGCGACGGGCAGTTCACCGATGTCACGGCTGTCGGGTCGGTGATGCACCCCGGGGACGTCTCGGCCGTCACGACGGGTGATGTGAACTCGGATGGATTCCCCGACATCGTGATCGCTGCGCCGAACTTCCAGGTTCAGGCGGAGCCGATTCGGGTGTTCCTCGGCGATGGCGTCGGCGGGTTCTCACCGAGTCCGAGCGCGCCTCCCGTCTCCTCTTCGCCGCGGTTCTCCGCCCTCGACCTCGCCGACATCGACGCGGATGGAGACTTGGATCTGATCGCCGTCTCGACCGATCTCACCGTCCCGGTTCGTGTCTACGAGAACGACGGGTCCGGCGAATTCGAGGATGTCACGTCCGTTCGCCTCGTGACGACGACGAACGCACCCACGCAAGGTGTGCGGCTCTTCGACATCGACGTCGATGGCGACGTGGATGCGTTGCTCACGCGAAGTGGCCCGGACGGGGTCCTGCTGAACGATGGCACGGGCGTGTTGATCGAGTCACCCGACCCGTTCCGCAACGGTGTGGTCTTCGCCGTCGAGGATCTCGATGGCGACGGCGATCGAGATCTGGTCTTCGGCGGGGGGGCGCTCTCGGGCCTGCGCATCCTCGTGAACGAGGGGGGCGGCACGTTCACGGAGATTCCGATCCTGTCCCAGTCGGGCGGCGGTCTCGGCAAGGTCGAGTTGCTCGACGTCGAGGGCGACGGAGACCTCGACATCTTCGTGCCGGTGCGCGGCGGACGCAACCGACTGCTGCTCGATCAGGGAGACCTGTTCTTCCTGGACTACTCGCTGGAGACACTTCCGTACGTCGCCGGCGACACGCGGGCCTCTGCGGCCGCAGACTTCGACCACGACGGCGACGTCGACCTCGTTCTGGTCGAGGAAGAGGTCTCGATCCTCGTGAACGAGGGCGGAGTCTTCCGGAGTGAGCCGATCGACCTTCCACAGCCGCGGCTCGGTATCGGTGCCCTGGTCGCGGCGGACTTCGATTTGGACGGCGACCAGGATCTCTATTTCGCGAACTCCGGTGACCGCGATTGGGTCGCGAGGAATCAGCACGTGCAACTCGCCTGGCGTCAGATTGCGCGACTCGGTCGCCCGGTCGAACTGGAGATCGCGGGTCCATCGTCGGGCGTCTTCGCCGTCGCGGTTACGGCGGCGTCCCTGGCGCCGGTCGTCACGCCGTTCGGTTCGCTTCGGATCGACGGTACGACGATCCTCGAGAGTGGGTTCGGATCGCTCGACGCGCTCGGTCGAGGCTCGTTCACGTTCCCCATCCCGTCGGCCACGAGTCTGATCGGTCGTCGGCTGTACTCGCAGGCGGCGGTGGCCGATCCGCTCGAGCTCACGAATCTGGAAGTCGTCGAGATCGGCGGATTCTGAGCGCGTCGCCCGAAGTCCGTGTGACTGTGCCTACCGCTTCGGCCACGACCACGGCGGCCCGTCGAGCCAGCCCTGTCCGGCGACCCGCGTCTCACCGAGCTCCTTCTCGAGTTCGATCGATGCACCATCGCATTCGCACTCGATCGCCTGCGTGAGCGCGCTCGAGTGCGACACGACCCAGACTTGGGTCGACGCGGATGCGTGTACGATCAGCCGCGCG
>JAGQQZ010000067.1 GCA_020425915.1 Planctomycetota bacterium
ATGGCGCGCGCCCGCCAAGATCGGGAATCCCGATGGTGCGCATCCATGCATCGGGATTCCCGATGTTGGCGGGCGCGCGCCGGATCGCGTGGCGGGCGCCCGCCGCCGCGGTCAGCACTCTCCACGACCCGAGGACAAGGAAGACCTACTTCCGGCTTTCGCCCTTGGCGTTCCCCCGCCACGCCCTCCGTCGCCGCTTCGCCGTCGTTCGGCCGCTCGCCCGCAGGGCGGCCGAACGACGGCGAAGCGGTGACGGAGGGCGCCTCCTGTCGTTGCGAGCCCGAGAGAGGCTGTTCGACGCCGAGCGTTCCCGTCCGGCTCGCTCCACCAACCGCTCGATGTGTTACGATCCGCGAGCCTCTCTGCGTGACCAGAATCCGGAGACAGTTCTCATGCGTCGATTCGCGGTCATGGTAGGAATCGCGCTGTTCGCTGCGGCAGCGGTGCGGTCTCAGCACGCGACGGATCGCGTGCTCGATCATGGTGTGGCAACGACGGCCACGATCGTCACGCAGCCCCGTCTGGCGATCGACGGTCGCGAACGGTACGCCACCTGGAGCGCGTTCCAACCGACGCAGGTCGGCGTGTTCTTCAACGTGTCGCGTGACGATGGGGCAACTTGGCCGCTGGCGGAGGTTCAGCTCGACGATGGGGTCAGCCACGGACTCGATCCACAGATTGCTGTGGTCGGCGATCGCGTCTATGTGGTGTGGCACGAAGACGCGCGTGGCATTCGAGTCAACGTGTCCGTGGATCGGGGTCGAACCTGGTTGCCGATGAGTCGGCGGCTGTCTTCGCCGAGCGCGACTCCGTCCTCGGTCGTTCTCACCGCATCGGAGTCGATCGTGTTCGTCGCTTGGCGCGACACTCGCAACTCTGCGGGTCAGCCGGCGTCCGCCGATGTCTATTGCAACTACTCGACCGACGACGCCACGACTTGGCTCGGTTCCGACGTGCGCCTCAATTCTGGGACTGCCGGAGCGCAGATCGTGTTTTCGCCATTCGCGACCGCAAAGGGACAGACCGTTTTCGTCGCGTGGAGTGACACGAGGAACGGGTTGGCCGACGTGTTCTTCAATCGAACCGCTGACGCTGGAGCAACCTGGTTGCCGGCGGACGTTCGGCTGGACACGGACGCGATCGGATCGTCGCAGTCATTGCTGAATTCGATCGCCGCAACCGACTCGCACTCCGTGTTCGCAGCATGGGTCGACGAACGCGGTGGGAGTTCCGATGTCTACGTCAATCGCTCGCTCGACGGTGGCATGACGTGGCTCGGTGCCGACGTCCGAGTGGATTCGAACCACCCCGGGTCGGGGGGATCGGTGAACCCTCGCGTCGCGACGGAAGCTGGTTCGGTGTACGTCGTTTGGCACGAGCGAGTCCGCCAAGGGGAGATTCGCGCCAATGTCTCGAGCGATCTCGGTGCGACTTGGCTCATGGCTGACATCCGTGTTTCCGATCCAACGGCCGAACTCCTGGTCGGGGCTTGGCCCCAGCTCGTTGCATCGGACAGCGGCGTTCTGGTCGCGTGGCCAGACGTGAGATCGTCGTCGCCGGGACTCTACGGCAACTACTCCGGCGACTTCGGCGTAACCTGGCGGGGAGCGGACGTGAAACTCAACCGCTCCGCGGGAGGCGGCCTGTCGAACTTCTCGGACTCGCTGAATCTGGCTGCGTTCGAGAACCAGTTTGCGATGGTCTGGTTCGACGGCACGGTCGTCAGCTACAACGTGCCGTTCGGACATCTTGCGACCGGAACGGGGTCGCCGGGCACTCTCGGTGTACCGACTCAGGAGCTCCTCGGCGTGCCGACGCTCGGCAACTCGATCGACGTCATCGTGGGCAGTGCGCAGCCCGGTGCACCGGGAGCGCTCCTGATTGGAATCGGGCCCGCAACGCGCACGTCGATCCCGCTGTTCGGCGGCGAATTGGTCGTCCTGCCGAATCTCCCTGGCGTTCCGTTCGTCGTTTCGAGTGCGAGCCCACCACTCAGCTCCGGAATCGCTTCGGTTTCGCTGCGGTTACCGAACCAGCCAGCGTTCTCGGGCCTGCAGGTGAACCTCCAGTCCCTGATCATCGACCTCGGCGCCCCGCTGGGCATCGCGATGACAAACGGAACGGTGCTGTGGATCGGCTGAGCTGATCCGTCGCGGGGGCTTCCAGTCGAAGCCCCGCGACGCGGTCCTCAGCTTCGCGATACCATCCTCCCGTGAAGCTCGCCGCGTCGATCCGAGTCACTGCACTCTCCCTCATCACCCTGGTGGTCTGCCCCGACCCAGCGGCCGCTCAGCGATCCCCCGAGCGATACCGGCACTTCGACGTCTGGGCGACGAGCTGCGCACACATTTCGTCGGACGCCGCGCGCGCCCGCTTCAGCGTCGAACGCGCGATCCAGCAGTCCGAGGGTCGCGAGCCCGGTGCACCGAGGTTCGACTGGGATCTCTGGGTCGATGCCGGCGATCTCTCGGGCAGCAACTACCCACCGTCGCCGCGCGAGGGTCGTGAGTACGTGCGCCAGTTGCAGTCCATGACGGAGCACCGGCGCGAGCAGCTCTACAACGTGCAAGGCAACCACGACGCGACGTACTTCGACGAGGGGGCCGGCTCGTGGTTTCGGAAGTGGGCCGATCCGCTCGGTGAGAACACCGCGAACTCGGGCGTCGATCCGACCCGACGTCCCTTCCCCGTCGAAGGGACCTGGGAGCGCTACGCGTTCACCGCCGGCAACGTCCTGTTCCTGATGCTCTCCGACCGCAACTCCGCGCCGTTCCCGGTCGGGCGTGGATCGTCCGAGCAGAAGATCTTCGGCGGCAGTCCGGCCGGCGCGGTCACCCGTGCGACGTTCGAGTGGTGGAAACGGCAGGTCCTCGACAACCAGGACAAGATCATCGTCACGGTGCACCACCACGCGCTGCGGGACACGACGACCGCGTCCGGCAACGACGAGGGACGACGTCATCACCACGACGACGATTCGGGCGGTGCGTCGTATCTCTACTACGTGATCGAGAACGACGACCCCGCGAACTTCGAGTTCACGCCCGACGCCCACGTGTTCGAGGACTTCCTCGCCGAGTTCGACCGGGAACACGGTCACGGCGCGATCGACCTGTGGATCGCCGGACACACGCATCCCCGCGGACCCGACGACCGCACCGGTGGCAAGTCGATCACCGAGGATCGCTGGGGAGTCCACTTCCTCCAGGTCGCAGCGCTGACCCTCCACCATGGGGTCTGTGCGCCGATGAGCAGGCTGATCACGTTCGAGAGCGACTCGGACGAAGCGCAGGCTCGCGTCTACCTGCACGAGCCGTATCGCACGCATCCCGTCGGCTTCTACGAACCCAGCACGGTCTCGCTGAAACTGCGTCACGCATTTCGCGCACCGGAACGCATTCCACCCGTCGCCCCGTTCCCGCCCGAGACGAAACGGGTCAAACGCACGAACATCGGCGTCACGCCCCAGTTGATCCCGTTCCAACGAGCCGATCCGTCGATCGACCTGCACGAACGGATCCAACCGGACGGCGATGGGCGAATTCCGATCGTCGACTGGATCCGCGACGACGCCGAGACCGCGATCGGCAATCGTCCGCGGCTCGACGACGACCAGAAGTACGGTACGGTCGCAGAATTCGACGGCACGCATCGGCTGCGCGTCGGACCGGTCGACGTCGACGGTTGGACCGGGCTGACGGTCAGCGTGCAGGTATTCGCGAACTTCCGCGTGAAGTCCGCCATGCGTGCGATCTCCATGGACCGCGTGGTTGACGACGGGTGCTTCTTCCTGAGCTACGACGAACACCGCTGGCGGTGGTCGGTGTGGGACGAAACCGAAGGCCGATGGGCAGACGCCGACGCGCCGCTCCCGAAACGGGTCACGGCGCACTGGCACCGCGTCACGGGCATCGCGAGCGCCGATCGCGGGGTCGTCGAACTGGTGATCGACGGCAAGGTGGTCGCGTCTGCACCGTGGGGCAACAAGAGTCTGAAGAACCCGGGGAAAGCAGAACTCGTGATCGGCGCCGACTCGTCCGAACGGATGTTCGGCGAGTCACTCCGCGGTCGTATCCACGACGTGCGGATCTTCTCGCGGGCGCTCTCGCTCGACGAAGTGCGAGGGCTCGAGAACTAGCGCCGCCCCGGGTCAGGGCAGCTTCGGCGGCGAGAACTTCTCGTGACTGTCGAGCGCCCCGAGGAACGCGAGCAGTTGATCGGTCTGCTCACTCGTCAGCTCGGGCAGACTCGCGTTCGCCTGCAGGATCGGATCCCGATTCGGATTGTCGACACCGCCGTGCGCCATGATCGTCACGGCCTCGCGCAAGGTCGCCACGCTGCCGTCGTGGAAGTACGGCGCGGTCTTCGTCACGTTGCGCAACGTCGGCGTCTTGAACGCACCTTGCAGCGATTCGTCGTACTTGCCACGACCGACGTCCGGCTTCTCACCCATGCCGACGTTGTGGAACTTCGTGTCGGTGAACAGCGGCGCCGTGTGGCACGACACGCAGCGCTGCATGTAGATCTGCTGGCCGGCCTTCGCATCGGCCGAGAGCTCGTTGCGGTCGAACGCCGAGTCACCGGCGCGCAGCGAGCGCACGAACGACGCCAGCGCGAACACGACCAGTTTCCCGGTCGGATCCTCACCGAACGCGGCTCGGAACATCGAGTGGTAGCCAGGGATCGCGTCGAGCGACTTGGCCATCGCGTCCGGGTCACCGCCCATGTGGCCCTTCCATGCGGCGGTGATGTTCGATTCGAGCGAGTCGGCGCGACCGTCCCAATAGAGATGGTCGTGGTAGCCGAGGTTGTAGAGCGTCGGCGAATTGCGCGTGTTCATCGACCCGTCGACCTTGGTCGAGAAGCGCTTGCCGTCGGTCCAGCCGTGCTCGTGCAGGTGACAGGTCTGGCACGACATTGCGCCGTTGCTCGACAGTCGCGTGTCGAAGAACAGGTGCTTGCCGAGCTCGACCTTCTGCGGCGTCATCGGGTTCTCCGGCGACGGGACCATGCGGACGTTCTCGAGTCCGCGCGGCGCCTTCATGACGTCGATCGTCGACGACGCCGCGGAGTCGTTGCCGCAGCCGGCGAGCGTCAGGGCGGAAGCGAGAGCGAGCAGGTAGCGGGTGTTCATGTTTCGGGTCCTCGGTGTGGACTCGCTGAGCGTATCCGAGGCCCGGTCACGAACCACCGCCGACGCGAGCCCGCAGTCGAACTCGACGAGGGCGCAGCCAAGAACGCGACGCCTCGTTCCTCGCCGACGCTCGCAATGCGCTTTCGTGCCGACATATCCGTGATCCGCGCGATCGCATTTGCCCCAGACAAGACGCCCGAGCAATGTTCGTGCGACTGGACATCGGCGTGGAACACCCCGAGCATGCATCGACGCAAGTGGCGCATTTCGCGCACTCCCGCGTCTGTCGACGCCCATCACTGCCCCATGATCAAGCTTGCGATCGCTCCTGCGGTTTCCTTCGTTCTCGCCTCGTCGCTGTGCTCCCAGGCGCCTTGTCCACCAGTCTCCTGGTCGCGTCCAGGAACCCACATGGACGGTTCGTACGGACACTCGCTGGCGTTCATCACGGACCTCGACGGCGATGGTGTGGACGAGATCCTCGTCGGTGAGCCTGGTTGGGGTGCCGGAGTCGTGGAAGTCCGCGCGTCCGAAACCTCCGTCCTGTTCCAACTCGTTGGCGACTCCGCCGGTTCGCGCTTCGGTTCGTCGGTCGACCGCGCGGGAGACGTGAACGATGACGGTGTCGAAGACTTCGTCGTGGGCGCCTATCTCGACGACACCAACGGCATGGACGCCGGACTCGTTCGTGTGTTCTCTGGCGTCGACGGAACGATCCTGTACTCGTTCTACGGCGATGCTCCCGGCGATCGACTCGGCGCATCCGTCAGCGGTGCCGGCGACGTGAACGACGATGGGCACGATGACATCATCGCCGGCGCATACACGGATTCGGCCAACGGCGCGAACGCCGGATCGGCGCGAGTGTATTCCGGGCTGGACGGTTCGACGCTCCATACGTTCTACGGAGCAGCCGGCGACGAACTCGGATACGCAGTGAGCGGCGCCGGTGACGTGAACAACGATGGACACGACGACGTTGTCGTCGGCGTCTACAAGGACGACCCGAACGGCAACAACTCCGGTGCGGCGATCGTGTACTCGGGTGCCGACGGTTCGACGATCCACGTGATCGACGGCGATAGCGTCGACGACCAGTTCGGGTGGTCCGTCAGCGGCGGGGGTGACGTCAACGGCGACGGGTTCACCGACGTCGCCGTAGGATCACGCGGCGACGACAACAACGGCAGCCGCTCGGGAATGGTCAGGGTGTTCTCGGGCATCGACGGAACGCTGCTCCACCAATTCGACGGCGACGATCCCGGCGACGAGATCGGGCAATGCGTAGACATCACAGGTGATCTCAACGGCGACGGCTACGCCGACGTCGTCGTGAGTTCGGGCTACGACGACGACGGTGGGATCGACAGCGGATTCTGGCGTGCGTACTCCGGACGCGACGGCACGATCCTCTATGACTGTCGCGGTGTTACTCCCGGAGGTGAGTACGGTCATTGGGTTGCCACGGGTGGCGATCTCAACGACGACGGGCTCGACGACATCGCGGTCTGTGGTCGCCTCTACCCCTCGCCTCCGCCCGTGAAGACCGGGGCCGGCCGGGTCTGGGTCTACCGATCGGTTTGCTTCGACCACGAGTTCGAGCGGACGGACGCACCGAACGAAGGGTTCGCGTATGCCATTGACGGTGGAGGCGACGTCAACGGCGACGGCTTCGACGACTTCATCGTAGGCTCGTTCTTGGACGACACGAACGGCAACGACGTCGGCGAGGTGCGAGTCTACTCCGGTGTCGACGGCTCGCTGCTGCACGGGATCTTCGGCGCGCCCTCGGACGAGCGGTTCGGTTTCTCCGTCGCCTGCGGCGGCGACGTCGACGGCGACGGACTCGAGGACTTCGCGGTCGGCATCCCGAACGCCAGCTTCGGCGGGCAGAACGACTCCGGGACCGTCCGTGCGTACTCCGGGAACGGCACGCCCTTGTTCTCCGTGCACGGCACGACGAACGATCTGCTCGGCTCGGCGCTCGACGACGTTGGCGACACCAACGGGGACGGCTTCGACGACCTCGTCGTCGCGGGATTCGACGCGGGTTTCGGCGAGGTCTACATCCTGTCCGGTTCGGACGGGTCGGTCCTCCAAACTTTCACTCGAGGAGTCCCGAACGAGACGTTCGGATTCTCCGTCGCCGGCGCCGGAGATTTCGACGGCGACGGCTATGACGACGTCATCATCGGGAACCCCTACGCCGATCCGCTCGGGGCGATGGACGCTGGCGAGGTGTACGTCTACTCGGGTTTCGACGGGTCCCTGCTCGCCAGTCGCACCGGCGCGATCGCCGGAGA
>JAGQQZ010000760.1 GCA_020425915.1 Planctomycetota bacterium
ACTTCAGGAGCCCCGCGGGGTCGAACACCTGCTTGACGTTCGCGAAGTCCTCACGCGCGACACCCAGCCCTTCGAGCATCGGTCCGGCCCACGCCAACAACCGGTCGAACTGCGCATCCCATCCGACGTCGAGTTGGCCGATACGGTCCTGGAAGCTGACGATCGACGTGCCGACGACCGCCACGATCCCGAGCAAGATCACGACCGCGACCACGAACACGATCACGATCGACCACGTCGACGAGATCCCGCGCTTCTGCAACGCCTTCATCGGCAGGTAGCAGATCAACGCGAGCACGGCAGCGAGCATCGTCGGGATCACGACGGCCGACGCTTCCTTCAGCCCGGCGATCACGATGACGGCGCTCGCGAGCGTCAGCAGCAGACGGGTTCCCGTGGGCAACGGACGCGGCGCAGGATCGACCATCCGGCTCAGCATACGACCGTTTCGCGCGAGATCGGCACGACAACGGCGATGCCACCGACGATGGCGAGTCACTGCCGTTCGACGGTCGAGCCGCTATGCTGAGACGGTCACGCACACCGGAGGCTCGATCCATGACACCGCTTCGCTTCGCGCTCGCCACACTCGCGCTCGCCGGCGCCGCCCACGCCCAGATGCCGAGCGTCTGGAACATCAACTCGGACTACCACTTCGGCTCGATCCAGATGTTCGTGCCCAACCCGGGCAGCCCGCCCGGGGCCGACGAGGGGTTCCTGGCCTCACGCGGGACTCTCGACCTCGACACCGACCACACCTGGTCGCTGACACAGACCGATCACGAAGTGCTCGCCGACCTCTCGGTCACGAATCAACCCGACACCGCAGGTGGCACCTACGCGATCACGCCGGACGCACGGATCCTGTTCGACGCGAACCCGAGCAACCCCGGGACGGACGTGTTCGAGGCGATGGTCGACCGTGATGTCGCCTACATCATGAGCGCACGCAACCAGGCATCCGAAGGCAGCTGGCTGACGGTCGCGACCCTCGCTTCGGCCGGTCGCACGACCGCCAACCTGAACGGAACGTTCCGCATCCGCAGCTTCGGCGTCGAGTATCCGGACCTCAACGGCATCGTCACGCTCACGCTCAACGGCACGGCGACCTTCGACGGCGGCGGCAACATGTCGATCACCGGACAGGAGGAAGAGGTCGACGCGTTCCATGTCTCGACGATCAACATGATCAGCGGCTCGGAGACCTACTCCGTCAGCCCGAACGGAGCGCTGCAGATCGGCACGGAGGCCTTCGGCGGCATGTCGTGGGACGGCGAGTTCTTCTTCGTCGTCGGCTTCGATCCGATGGGCACCTACTCCGAACTGGTCGTCGGCGTGAAGATCCCCGACACGAACGACCTGACGACCGTCGAGGGCGACTGGGCGGTGTTCGGCAAGACCTGCGAAGCAGGGCTCCTCAACGGACCGCGGACCCAGACCCGCTGGGCGATCGCCGAAGTTCACGCGAACGGATCTTCGAGCGGCACCTTCACGATGGCCGGTGACGAGTACACGTCCGACGCACTCGGTGTCTCGTCCACGCCGATCGCGTTCAACGGCGGAGTCGCCGCCGCTGGGCCGAATCGATTCACGCTGTCGACCGGCGGTGGATCCCAGACGTTCGACTTCTCGCCGAGCGGTCACGTCATGATCGGCGGCGAGCTCGACGGAACGACCAACCTGACGCTCGCGATGCGGACCTGCCCAGGATCGATGGAGTACGGAACGGCAACGCCCGGCACGGGCGGGATCGCCCCGACGGCGACGATGGAAGCGTTCCCGGTCCTCGGCGGTTCGTTCTTCGCGCTCGGCGCGATCGACGCGCTGCCGTTCTCGACCGCCGGCCTGCTGATCACGCTCGGCGAACTCCCCGGAGTCCCGGTGCTCGGTGGAACCCTCTGGGTCGACCCCGGCCGACTCATCGCGGTGCCGCCGCAGACCGTCGACCCGCTCGGCGAAGCCCGCTGGCTGTTGACGCCGCCGTCCGATCCGGTGTGGCTGTCCCACGACCTGTTCACGCAGGTGCTCGTCATCGACCCGGCGGCACCGGGCGGATTGGCGATGTCGAAGGGCCTGCGAACGGCCTGGTGCAAGTGATGGTCCGCACCGCACTCCTCGCGACGGTGCTGACCGCGTTCTTCCCCTCGGATCGCGAACGCGCGTTCGAACCCGATCTCTCGGTCCGCATCGACCCATGCGTCGAACTGATGAGCATCGTGTTCCGCTTCGCGGGCAATCCCGAGTACGGCAAGGCCCGCGTCGACTCATACGCGAGCGACGTGGAGACTTGGTTCGGCGACCACCGCGACGACCCGGTGGTCCGACTCGCCGCAGACCTGCGGCGCCGCAATGGCGTCAGTTTCGACGCCGTCATGGGCTTCGCGGTCCACCTCGACGGCACGACGAAACTCCAGCCGGAGGTTCCACTCTCGCCGCGGCCGGCGAGCCTCGACGAACGCTGGAAGAACGACGCGCCGAAGTTCCTGCGCGCGCTGCAGAAGTTCGCGACCAGGACCCGGTTCGCCGAGTTCTTCGAGCAGCACCAGGCGCTCTACGACACGACCGTCGAGCGGATGCGGGCCCGCCTCGCGGAGAGCGCGCAACTCGGTTGGTTCGAAGATTTCTTCGGCGCCCGACCCACGGCATCGTTCGAGGTCTCACTCGGCCTCCTCAACGGCGGACAGTGCTACGGACCGCACGTCCTGCACAAGGACGGGACCGAGGACCTCCACTGCGTGCTCGGCGTCTGGGCGACCGACGACGCCGGTTTGCCGACGTTCGACGAGGACGTGATTCCAACCGTCGTGCACGAGTTCTGCCACTCGTACTGCAACCACCAGATCGATGCGCACGAGAAGCAGCTCGTCAGGGCTGGCACGCGCATGTTCGCGCACGTCGAGGAGGCAATGCGACGCCAGGCCTACGGCAGCTGGCAGATCATGCTCAAGGAGAGCCTCGTGCGCGCCTGCGTGATCCGCTACGAGGCGAAGACGCGCGGGCCCCGGGCGCGCGACATGGAGATCCGGAATCAGGAACGCTGCCAGTTCTACTGGGCCGGGGATCTGTCGGATGTTCTGATCGAGTACGAGAAAGGCCGTGAGTCGTTCGCCACCCTCGCCAACTTCATGCCGCGCGTGGTCGAGTTCTTCGACGAATACTCGAAACGCTTCGAAGCCGAGATGGCGTCACGGCCGCAGGTCGTTTCGACCGTGCCCGAGATCGGCGACCAGAAGGTCGACCCGAACCTCGAAGCGCTCGTCATCACGTTCAACACCAAGATGGCGGATCGATCGTGGGCGTTCGTCGGCGGCGGGCCGAAGTACCCGAAGACCAAGAGCCAGCCGCATTACGACGAGGCGTGCAAGGTCCTGACGTTGGCCGTCGAACTCGAGCCCGATCACGAGTACGAGTTCTGGCTCAATCGCGGGAAGTTCGACTCGTTCCGCAGCGCGACCGGCAAGATCCTCGAGCCAGTCCGATTCACGTTCCGGACCGCGAAGCGATGACGAGCGGTTCGAAGTCCCGACCCGTCGGGAGCTGGAAGATCCGCAGGTCGAACTCGCGCGCGACCGCGAACAGGTGGTCGAACACGTCGGCCTGCACTCGTTCGTACTCGGCCCAGTTCTTGGTCTTGGTGAACAGATAGAGCTCGAGAGGGACCCCGCTCTCGGTCGACTGGAGCTGGCGCACGAGCAGCGTCATGTCCTGGTTGACGCCCGGGTGGGCGCGCAGGTACTCGACGCAGTACACGCGGAACGTCCCGATGTTCGTCAACGACCGTCGGTCGGCGTGCGGCGCGTCGAGATCGAGGTCAGCGTTCGCTTCCGCGAGCTCGCGTTGCTTGGAGTCGAGGTAGTCGCGCAGCACGCGGATCTCGCGCAGCCGCTCGAGGTCCTCGTCCTCGAGGAAACGAATCGACCCAACGTCGATCGTCAGACTGCGCTTGATGCGCCGCCCCCCACTCTCCTGCATGCCGCGCCAGTTGCGGAAGCTCTCGGCGTAGAGGTCGTGGGTCGGGATCGTCGTGATCGTCTTGTCCCAGTTCTGGACTTTGACCGTGTGCAACGCGATGTCGACGACATCGCCGTCGGCGCCGTGCTTCGGCATCTCGATCCAGTCGCCGACGCGAACCATGTCGTAGGCCGTCAAGTGGATCGAGGCGAGTACCGAGAGGATCGTGTCCTTGAACACGAACAGCACGACGGCCGTCGACACACCGATGCCGGTCACGAGCGTGCCGACCTCGGATCCCGACAGCGTCGCGACGACCACGACGACACCGCCGACCGTCGCGAGGATCTTGACGAGTTGGACGTAGCCCTTGATCGGCCGACGGCGCGCGTCCTGTCGATGCCGGTAGAACGCGTGGACCCCGTCGAGCAGCGCGTGAAGCGACGCGATCAGCGCGACGACGATGCCGGCCCCCGCGACGCGCCGGATCCACGTCGCGAGCTCGCCGTCGATGCCCGGCAGCGCCTCGACGACCGTGAGGACGACGACGAACGGCAGGACGTGGCTGAGTCGGTGCAGCAGACGCGACTTCAACAGCAGGTCGTCCCACTCGGTCTTCGTGCGGTCGACGATCCGGCGCGCGACCCAGAGCAGCACTCGGCGCACGCCGAACAGCATCAGCAGCCACACCGCGACGACGAACAACGGTGCGAGGATCGGCGCGGCGGTCGGGTACTCGGCGAATCGGTCGACGATCCACTGCAACCAATCGGGCGGCGGAGGTGCGTCCTGCGCGAGCATCACGTGGAGGCTAGGCGCGGGTGTTCCGCTTGCAATGGTCGATCGGATTCGGCCATGCGACGCCGACGAAGCCAGCGATCGTCGTTCCGAAGTAGAACGCGCCGCTCGAGTCGATCGATTCGTTCCACGCGTACGCCACATCGGAGAACAGGGAGGCGAACCAGATTCCGAACATCGGTAGGCCGATCGCACACGCCGACACGAGCGCCCAGCGGAATCCGCGCCGCACTCGACGCCGCAGCCCGCGACAACGATCGGCCGCGTACGCGTGGACGAGGATCGCCCCGACGATCGGACTCCAGATCCAGATTCCCCAATAGAGGCTGCCAGAGAACCACCGCTGACCGGACACGATGAGAATCAGGGGGGAGAGCCAGAACCCGAGGGCCAACCCGATCACGGCGCCACCCACACTGAGCAGGACGAACTCGATCGTGCTCGACCATTTCGACTCCGGAGCCGGTCGTCGAAGTCGACACTTCGGTGCCTGGATCGCAGGTCGTGGATCGATCGACATCGCCACTCGGATTTCGCTGGCTCGGACCCTGCAGGCCCCGTAATACGTGGGGCCGCAAACGGAGGTGTGGAATGGTAACGTTCAATCGTCGCTACCGGCCCGAGAAGGGCTACTCCCGGGCGGACCAGAAGCGCGAGGCCGAGCAGACGGTCGACCGCGAGTTCAACACGCGAGGCCTTCCCGACCTGCGCAACGATCGCGGGGTGGCGGGACTGGTGTTCGGCGCGTCACCAGAGCGCGTTCGCCCCCGGACCGGAACCGAGCGTGACCAACCATGGCCTCCGCTCCGCGCCCTGGAATCCCTGGCGAAGGCACAAGTGCACTACGACGACGGCGGTGCGCGGCTCCGCGCCCTCGAGTCGATGGCGCAGGCGCAGGTCCACTACCCACGCGAGACGCTGCGGCTCGAAGCGTCGACGACGCCGCGCGCGCCAGGCCTACTGACCTGGCTGTGGCGCAGCTTCGCGGGACTGTTCCGACCGTCGTGACGGCGCGCCGACCGGCGCGTCAGTTCCCGACGACGTCGGCCCGCAACGGCGCGACGGCGCTCACGATCGTGTCGATGTCCCCCTGCTCGACACCGGCTTCCTGCAGCGTGGCGACCAGGTGGCCCGCGACCGCGTCGAACTGCTCGTCGCCGATCCCGCGCCCCTCGTGCGCACCGACCATGTCCTTGCCCGCGTAGGTCTTGGGACCGCCGAGGGCCATGCCGATGAACGCGGCCTGGTGGGACTTCTGCTGCTTCCAATCGGTGTCCGCGAAGAACGGCGCCAACGATTCGTCGGCCTGGATCTTCGCGTAGAACGCGTCGACGACGACGCGAACGGTCTCGGCCCCGCCGAGCTTCTCGAACAGGGTCTGGGTGTCGGTGCTACGAGTCATCTTCTCCTTCCTTGCTGTTGTGGCGTCGAAGGACTCGAAACACCGTCCGACCGCGCTTGAGCGCGCCCTGAGGTACTGACGCAAGTCGGTCTCGAATCGGGATCATTCGATCGCGCGGTCTCGACGCTCGCTCCGCGGTGGCATGGA
>JAGQQZ010000068.1 GCA_020425915.1 Planctomycetota bacterium
ACCGAGTACAGGTCGCTGCTCTCGTCCGCCGCGGCGCCGACGAGACGTTCGGGCGCCGCGAACATCAACGACCCGCCGCTCGCGCGGTCTCCGCTCCGACTCGCGAGGCCGAAGTCGAGCAGCGCGTACTCGCCGTCATCGCGCCGGATCACGTTCGACGGCTTGAGATCGAGGTGCAGGATCCCGCGCATGTGGACGAACGCGAGCGTCGTCAGCAGCGAGACCGCGAGCCGCTTCGCGTCGTCGACGTCGAGCGGGAACGTCTGTTGGAGCGGGGTCCCCGCGACGTGTTCGCGGAGCAGGAACCAATGCTCGTCGGCGTGGCCGACGTCGAGGATCCGCGGGATCGACGGGTGCTCGAGCGACGCGAGCACCGACGCTTCCTGCGGCCGGATGCCGGCGTCGAGGATCTTCAGCACGCGCGGCGTCGGGTCCTCGCCCGCGTCGCGTGGCACGACCAGCCCCGACCAACCTTCGCCGCCGGAGTAGGCCTCGACCACGCGAAAGCGCGCGGCGAGGCCTTCGTACGGAATCTCGTTGTGTTCGGTCAAGTTCGCTCCGTCCAGCATGTCACAGTGTGGCGAATCCAGCCCTCGGAAACACCGGATGGGACGGAGATCGGGGTCTGCCTCCTTTCGAAACGGTTCATGGAAGGCGGCGCGCTGTGAACGACACGCCGATGCGAGCGTCACGAACAACAACCGTGCCGACACCGTGCGCGGCGTGCCGCGTCCGCGTTCCGAGCGCCGCGGTGTGCGGCATGCGAACGCGAAGAAACCGAGAACGGGTTGGCACACCCGTTGCTCTTCGTCGCGGCGTGGCGCCGAGCGCCCGTGAGAACCTCCAAGAACCAGAACCGAGAACCGAAATGAAGACCTTCACCCAACTCCTCGTCGTCGCGGCCCTCGCCGCACCCGCGTTCGCCCAGACCCAACTCGTCCGCGGTGACGTCAACGGCATCCAAGGCACCAACCTGTTCCAGCTCGACTGCACGAACATCCAGCTCACCAGTTCGACGCTGAACCTCCAGGCGCTGCACGACGCAACGCGCCAGACGAACAACGACTACGACCTCCAGGTCGTCCAAGTCGGCAGCAATCCGGTCGTGCTCGACGTGGTCTCCGCCACGCTCGTGCCCGAACTCTTTCAAATGGGGAACCTGCGGTTCGGACGCAGCGAGACTTGGGAGGTGTTCGGCCCCGCAGGTTCCCCGACTGCCGTGTTCATCGCGCTGCGCAGCACGACCGGCTATGCACCGATCGGCGCGCAAGGCACCTGGCTGCTCGGCCCCTCGTACGGCCGGCTCATGTTCGGTGTCATCGGCCCGCTCGGCCGATTCGAGTTCCAGTTCCAGATGCCGGCCTTGCCGGCGCTGGTCGGAACCGAGATCACCTCGCAAGCGATCATCGCGCCGCCGGGCCAACCGGCCTACGTGACGAACCCGGACTGCAAGGAGGTGCGCGCGAACTGATTCGGTGGAACGACGACCACCCTACGGGTGGTCGAACTCGGAGAGTGCGAACTCTGTGGTAACCGTCGCGTGAAGCCCACCTGGAATCCGGCTTCACCCTCGGCATCCTCGCGGGGATGTCCACACGCTACACGATCGAAGACGTCGCTCCGCTCTTGGCGCTCCGCGAGCGCGA
>JAGQQZ010000069.1 GCA_020425915.1 Planctomycetota bacterium
GAGCGCCGCAGCCGGTCGAGGTGCTCCTGCCAGACGAACGGCACGCCGCATCGGGTGCGCAGCACCTCGTAGACCGAGTCCCCGAACAGGAACCCGCGGTCGAGGACCGGGATCGTCGCCTCCGATTCGGGGACGAGCTTGCCGTTCACGTTGCACCAGTTCTCGATCATCAGTGGGCTCGCGGATTGCTATAAAGAGTCCGAACACATGTGCGGATTCATCTCGATCATGGCCCCCGAGGGGCACGACGTCATCACCGACGTCCTCAGCGGGTTGCTGGCGATCCAGCATCGTGGTCAGGACGCGGCCGGTGCGGTGACGTTCGGCGACAAGTTCCAGGCCAAGAAGGGCCTCGGATTGGTCCGTGAGGTCTTCCAGCAGAAGCACCTCTCGCGCCTCAAGGGCCACCTGGGTGTCGGCCACGTCCGATACCCGACGGTCGGTGGCGGTGACGACACCGATGTCCAGCCGTTCTGGATCGACTTCCCGATGGGGATCGCGATGGCCCACAACGGGAACGTCACGAACTTCCACGAACTCAAGCGGGACTACTTCCCGCGGCGCGACGTGCGGCTCGCCAGCAGCTGCGACCTCGAGGCCGTGCTCTACGTGTTCGCCGCGAAGCTGATCGAGACGCGGGCATCGAACAACGGCTGCACCGCCGAGGAAGTCGCGACCGCGGTCGCGGAAGTCTTCGAGAAGGTCAAGGGCGCCTACTCGGTCGTCGGCACGGTTGCCGGCGCCGGGATGTTCGCGTTCCGTGACCCGTTCGGCATCAAGCCGGCGGTGTTCGGTGAGCGCGACGGGCCGGACGGCAAGTCGTACGCCGTCGCGAGCGAATCGGTCGTGCTCGACGTCGCGGGTTTCCAACGCGTGCGCGATCTCGACGCCGGCGAGTTGCTGTGGATCGGCAACGACCGCCAGCCGCGATTCATCCAGGTCGGCCAACAACCGCACCGTCCGTGCATCTTCGAGTACATCTACTTCGCCCGTCCCGACTCGGTGATCGACGGCGTGTCGGTGTACGAAGCGCGGTTGCGCCTGGGCGAGGTGCTCGCCGAGAAGTGGCGCACGACCGGGCTCGAGATCGACGCGGTGATTCCGGTGCCGGAATCGTCGCGGACCGCCGCGCAGACGATGGCCGAGACGCTCGGCGTCCCGTATCGCGAGGGCTTCGTCAAGAACCGCTACGTCGGTCGGACCTTCATCATGCCGAACGACAAGGAACGGCAGGAGTCGGTGCGACAGAAGCTCAACCCGATCCGGATGGAGTTCGAGGGCAAGCGCGTCCTGATCCTCGACGACTCGATCGTGCGCGGCAACACGAGCCGTCAGATCGTCAAGATCGCCCGCCAGATGGGCGCCAAGAAGGTCTACCTGGCCTCTTACTCGCCACCGCTGCTGCACCCGTGCCCGTACGGCGTCGACATGGCGACGAAGCGCGAGTTCATCGCGAGCGGAAAGACCGAACGGGAACTCTGCGAAGAGATCGGCTGCGATCACCTCGTGTATCAGGACATCGATCAGATGGTGCGCGCGATCCAAGAGGTGCGCCACGATCGACGCGAGTTCTGCAAGGCCTGCTTCACCGGCGAGTATCCGACCGGCGACGTGACCGAGCAGATGCTGTCCGACATCGAGTGCGACCGACTCGCGGCGCGATGATCCTTTGACGCATCAACTCACCGGCGAGGGTCGCGGTCGTGATCCTCTGCGCAGTCGCCGGCTACTTCGCCGGTCCGCACGCGGGAATCTCCAACGGCGCGTTGGTCGGCCTGCTGATCGGTTTGATCGTCGCGCGATTCGTTCCGAACCGCAGTTCGTGCCCGGTGCCGTCGCGTGGGCCCCGAGATGAGCGCTGACGTCGTCGTCTACGGCTTCGAGACCTCGAACAACGTCAAGGTCCGGATCGCCCTGGCCTACAAGGGCGTGCCGTTCGAGTTCCGCACGATCGATCCCGGTGATCGCGAGACCGTCGTGCGGATCTCCGGCCAACACCTGACCCCGGTGCTCGTGCACGGGGATCGCGTGGTCCACGACTCCGCCGCGATCCTGCGCTACCTCGACACCACGTTCGGCGAGGGTCCGAAGTTGTTCGGCACCGGCCGCGACGAGCAGTGGGCGATCGAGGACCTCGAGCTGATGGCGCGCTGGGCGCTCGCCGGTCCGATGATGGCCGTGATCCACCGACGGGTCCGGGGCGAGAACGTCCCCGACGAAGAGCTCGCCGTGTGCCAGGAGGCTTTCGCCCGCGCCGCGGCGAAGTACGCCGAGCGTCTCGCCGGTCGCTCGTGGCTCGTCGGCGACTCGATGACGGCGGCCGACATCACGGCGGCGGCCGTGTTCTGGCGCGTGCGTGGAGCTGGTCTGTTCGAGCTGGGAGAACTCGAAGGCGCGATCCAGCCCTGGGTCGATCGCGTGATCGCGTTCGACCCGGGCCCGAACGGCTGACTGCGACTCAGAGCCCGAGCCGCGTCATGACCCCGTTGGTCGCGACGAGCCGGAACGGGTTCGCAGCGCCGAACGCCTGCCAGTAGAGCTCGAGGCCGGCGAGCACGACGTTGTTGGGGATCGCGAGCGTCAGGCCGAGCGACATGTCGGTCGCGCCACCCCAGAGCAGCGGCTGGACGTTCTGGTCGCAGGAGTACGGCGCCGGCAGCGTGATCGGCGGCGTCGCCTGGCTGCCGCCGAGGAAGATCGCAGTCGCGCTCATCGCGGTCGCGCCCTGGGTCACCTGCAAGCGCATCGACTGGCCGATCGTCGGCTGTCCCGTGCCGACGGCGGGATCGACGCCCAGCGATGGAGCGGGACTCGCCATCGTGTCGCAGGGATTGCCGAACGTTCCCCACATCGCGTCGGGCGCTGTGAACGTGACCCGCACCCGCGGACCGTTCGCACCGTTCTCCCGCGACGCGAGCTGCTTGCTGGTGCTGGATCCGGGTGGCTCGTCCCCGATCAGGATCCAGCCGAAGTTGGTCGACGGCGTGTCGAGCCAGCCCTGCACGTCGGCCACCATCGAGGGGCTCGTGGCGAACAGGTACGACCCGACGCCGAAGATCGTCACGTTCGACGTCGCGTTCGCGTCGAAGTCACCGCCGGGCGACGTCCAATTGAGTCCCTGCGAGAAGAACCGGGCGAACCAGTTCGCGTCGTCGCCGATCGAGCTCGCGCCGCCACCCTGGCCGCCGCCGCCGCCGGAGGCGAACGAGCCGCCCTCGCCCCAGTCCGCGGTCAGGCGGTGGAGGTCGACGGAGTTGCCGGCCGATCGCGTGCGCAGACAGTTCACGGAGAGTTCGGCCGCGACGATCGTCGCGCCTTGCGGCAGCGATCCAGCGATGTCGAAGTGGACCAGCGTTCGCATCGGGATCGGGATGCCGTTGGTGCCGACGAACAGGTGCGTGCCCGCGCCGTTGCTGCAGCAGGTCGGGGACTGGTTCCAGATCGTGTTGTCCCGGTCGGCGAAGATCGTCAACGTCGCTTGGGACTGGGCGGGGGCGAGAACGGCGAGCAGCCCGGCGAATCCGAGCGTCGAGAGCAGGGGTGTCGATTCCATCGTCGTCGCGGGCGTTTCTGCCCGGGGTGGACGACGAGTGTAACGGATCGCTGCGAGCCGGGTGGCGCGCGCCTACAGGCCGTTACTGGCGAACGGATCGCGACCGCCGAGGAACCGGCGGAACTGGGCGCGGAGCTTGTCCTTCTCGATCGAGCTGAGGCCGAACACCATGCCGCAGAGCAACCCGGGGATCGCGACGGCGAATCCTTCGAGCACGAAGTCGCCCCAGCCGTCGATGACGAGCGAATCATCGAGGATCCAGCGCATCGCGGCCATCGGGCCGATGACGACCACCGGTATCCAGAGGACGGGTCGCAGGAACGTCCAGACCGACTCCTCGATCCGCCTGGCGAGGAACAACGGTTGGAACCAGAGCTGCATGAGCGCGAACGCGCAGACGCTCGCGATCGCGACGCCGACGATGCCGAGGAACCAGATCAGGGTCGCGCTCAGCACGATGTTGAACAGGGCGGTGCCGAACGAGTTCTTGGCGAGGAACTTCACTTCCTGCACACCGAACAGGATCTGCTTGCCGCAGGACATCGCCGCGCGGACGAACACCGTCCCCGCGAGGATCGCCATGATCACGGCACCCGACGTGTACTCGCCTCCTGCCTGCACGAGGTTCTGGTTCTCGGGTTTGACCCACAGGTTCAGGAAGTCCTGGCCGAGCAGCACCATCCCGCCGGCGAGCAGCGAGCCGACGAGCACGATGACCCGCGTCCCGGTGATCCACAGTCGGCGCAGACCCGCGTAGTCACCCTGCGTGTCGAGCTTGGTCGCGTAGGGGGTCAAGGTCCACGCCATCGCGTTGATCAACGACATCGACTGCGTGATCGCGTACGCCCCGATGTTGTAGTGCGCGACGGCGATCCCGTTGAGCACCAGCACGATGACGACCGTGTCGGAGTAGATGACGAGCAGGTCGGCCGCGTTGCTGAACGCGTTGAACGTGCCGAAGTTGAACAGCTCCTTGACCGAGATCAGCTTCACGAGCTTGGTCGTGAGTCGCAACCCGGGCAGCAGCTGGAACGCGATCCACATCCGCAGCAGGTTCGCGATCGTCGGCACGATCGACGTGATGCACGCCACGCCGAGCAGGCCCCAGCCCTCCTCGAGCACCCAGATGTAGCCGGCGGCCGACGCAAGCCGCTCGAAGATCCCCATCGCGCTCGCGATGTCGAAGCGCTGCCGGGCGTACGCGGCGCTGCCGAACACGGCGAGCGGGAAGTTGAGCGCGACGCCGATCCCCATGATCAGGATCACGACTCGAAGGTCGTTGGTCTCGAGTCCTGTGACCTCGAGGAACAGCGGCGACAGGAACGCGAGCGTCATCGTGACGAACACGAGCAGGATCGCGATCGCACCGGTGATCACGAGCGAGGTCGCGAACGTCCGGTTGACGCCTTCCAGGTCCTGCTGCGCCCAGTAGCGCGTCACGTAGTGCCCGACGGCCGAGCGGATCCCGAGGTCCAGCAGGCCGTACGAACCGGTGAACGCGACGATCGTCGTCCAGAGTCCCCACTTCTCGCTGCCGAGCTGGTGCAGCACGTAGGGCGTCAGCAGGAACCCCACGACCATCCCGACGAAGTACCCAGCGAAGTTGCTGAACACGTTTCGTGTGATGGTTCTTACGGCACCCATGGGGGAGAGGGGTCCTGCGGCGACGGCGAGCGAGGGTCGAGCAGGCTACCCCCCTGGATCGGCCGCACAAGGGCACGGACTTCGGGCGGCGGAACGAACCGCGGATCGAGGTCAGCGATTCTCGCGCGGAACGCGGAATCGCAATTTCGGCACGAGGAACAGCGCCTCGCGCGCGATGCCCCCGTCCATCTTGCTCGCGCCGACCCGTCGATCGGTGAAGTGGATCGGGATCTCGACGATTCGGAACCCCGCGCGGTCCATCCGATACGCCATCTCGATCTGGAACGCGTAGCCCTGCGCGTTGACGCTGTCGAGGTCGAGTCGCATGAGCTTCTCGACGTCGAAGCAGCGGAAGCCGCCGGTCATGTCGTGGACCTTGCAGCCGAGCGTGAGGCGTGCGTAGAAGTTCGCGCCGCGCGACAGCATCCTGCGCTTGAAGTCCCAGCCGATCGTGCTGCCGCCCGGGACGTAGCGGCTGCCGATCACGAGGTCGGCGTCGAGCGACGCGTGGGCCAGGCGCGGCAGGTCCCAGGGCGGGTGGCTGAAGTCCGCGTCCATCTCGAACGCGCGTTCGTAGCCGCGTTCGGCGGCCCAGGCGAACCCGGCGAGGTACGCTGTGCCGAGTCCGAGCTTGCCCTGCCGGTGCATGACGTGGACGCGCGGGTCGTGTGCGGCGATCGAGTCCGCGAGCTGACCGGTTCCGTCCGGTGAGCCGTCGTCGACGATCAGCACGTCGGTCACGAGGTACGACAGGATGTCCCGCACGATCGGCTCGAGGTTCTCGCGCTCGTTGTAGGTCGGGACGATGACGACGCAGCGCTTGCCGCAGTCGTAGGCCCGCAACGGCAACGGACCACGATTCTCCTCCAGTCCGCCGAGCGCCGCCGACATCGCGGCGTCGGAGTCTTCGCCGCGGAGCACGACCAGATGGGCGCTGTCCAGGCCCCGGCGGATCAGCGCCTCGGCGTTCGTGTAGTCGGAAACCGTTTGTAGCGCTTGTTTCATGTCCCTCGCCTCGCCGTCCGTCCTGTCCGAAGAACGACAGCTCGAAGCGGTGTTCGACATGATAGCGAACCGGGTCCCGATCCCGATGTTCGAATCGCCTAGCCGACCCTGACCGCGACCCAGCAGCCGTCACCGAACGGCACGATGATGCCGAGCACGTCGTCCCGAGCGGCCATGGCATCGTTGAATGCGCGAATCGCCGCGACCTCGTCACCGCCGTTCGGATCGAGCAATCGACCGAAGCCGAACGCATTGTCGACGAGGATCATCCCGCCGATCCGCACGATCCGCACGCACTCGTCGAGGTAGTCGGCGTAGCCCTCCTTGTCGGCGTCGATGAACGCGAAGTCGGCGCTGCCCGAATCGAACGTCCGCAGGACGTCGAGTCCCTTGCCCTCGAACACCTGGACCTCCGCCTCGAGCCCCGCGCGCTCGACCTGGGCACGGGCGAATGCCGCGCGCCCGGGATCGAGTTCGATCGTTCGCACGCGGCCACCGGCGCCGAGCGCGCGCGCCATCCGGATCGACGAATAGCCGGCGAGGGTGCCGACCTCGACGACCTCCCGGGCGCCGGTGCCGCGCAGCAGGATCTCCATGAACGCCGCCTGCTCGGGCGAGATCTGGATCCGCGGGATGCCGGCGGCTTCGGCTGCCCGCTTCAGCTCGACGAGGAAGTCGTCCTCCTGGATCGTTCGCTCGCTCAGGTACCGGATCCAGGCTTCGTTGACCGCGTGCGTCTGTTCGGACATGGCGCGTCGCAGGATAGCCCGGCATCATGCTGGCGTGTCCACAGA
>JAGQQZ010000761.1 GCA_020425915.1 Planctomycetota bacterium
AACGAAAGAACGGCCGAGACCCATCAGGTCTCGACCGCCACTTCGACCAACCCTGGCTACGGGTTGGCTTACCCGAGCAGCGCCAGGGCCGACTGGCCCGAGGAGTTGGCCTGGGCCAAGACCGAGATGCTCGCCTGCTGGAGGATCGAGTTCCGGGTCAGCTGCGCCGTCTCGTAGGCGACGTCGACGTCACGGATTCGGCTGTTCGCGGCCGAGAGGTTCTCGATCCGGCTGCCGAGGTTGTTGATCGTCGAGTTGAGTCGGTTCTGGATCGCGCCGAGCGAGCCGCGCAGGCTCGAGATCGAGTTGATCGCGGTGTCGATCGTCGAGATCGCGGTCGAGGTGTTGCCGGTCGAGCCGATGTCGAGGCTGTTGAGGCTCAGCGACGTCGAGAGCGCCGGCGACAGCGACACGGCGATCGTGTCGACGCCCGTGGTCACGCCGAAGCCGACCTGGAAGTTGATCGTGCTCGACGTGCCGTCGAGCAGCTTGATGCCGTTGAACTCGGTCGACTGGCCGATTCGGTTGATCTCGGAGACGAGGCTCGAGAACTCTTCGTTCAGCGTGCTCTTGTCCTGGTCGGAGACCGTGCCGTTCGCGGCCTGGATCGACAGCTCACGGAGACGGACGAGAATGTTGCTGACCTCGTTGAGGGCGCCTTCAGCCGTCTGCGCGAGCGAGATGCCGTCGTTCGCGTTGCGCTTGTTCTGCTCGCTCGAACGGATCTGCGCCTTGAGTCGCTCCGAGATCGCGAGGCCCGCCGCGTCGTCGGCCGCGGTCGAAACGCGCAGGCCGGTCGCCAGGCGACGGAAGTTGTTGGCGAGGTTCGCGTTGTTCGTCGCGAGGTTCCGTTGCGCGTTGATCGACGCAACGTTGGTGTTGACTCGAAGTCCCATTCCCGATGCTCCTTCTCTTGGTAGTGCCTACTGGGCTCTGTCAGTGTCAGTCGATGCACCATGATCCGGAGCAAGTGTCGCGACCTTGAGCCAGCGACTCGCGGACGACCGCGAATCTCGGCATTTTCCGGAAAGTGCCCAAAAGTCGGACAGGTCCTCGTGCCGAAAGAACCGGTGCCAAGGTGCTCTGCGCGTCACCACCCCAACGAAAAAAAAGCGCGGAGAAAACGAACACTCGAGGTCGGCATGAAGAACCTGAACTTCCCCGGTTTGCCCCGAATCCTGGTCATCGATGACGAAGAGGGCATTCGCGACGGCTTGCGCTCCCTGCTCCAAGAGGAGGGCCTTGCGGTCGAGACCGCCGTCAATGCGGAGGATGGCCAGCGGCGACTCGCGCAGAAGTCGTTCGACGTCATCCTCCTCGACTTGAACCTCCCGGGCGAAGACGGGCTCTCGATCCTCGCCTCGCTGCGCACCGGCGTGCCGCCGGCCGACGTCATCATCCTGACCGGCTACGGCACGGTCGCGAACACGGTCGAGGCGATGCGCAAGGGCGCGACCGACGTCATCGAGAAGCCGTTCACGCAGGATCGCATGCTCGCGGTCATCCGGCGCTGTCTGGAAATGCGTCAGCTGCGCAACGAACTCGTCTGGGCCCAGGATCGTGTCCGCGACCTGACCTCGACCGACCTCATCGGTCTGTCGCCGGCGCTGCGCGAGGTGCAGAACCGGATCGACCAGGTCGCGCATGCGCCGGACACGACCGTGCTGATCACCGGCCAGAGCGGCACCGGCAAGGAACTCGTCGCCCGCTGCATCCACGAACGGAGCAGCCGTCGTCACGGACCGTTCATCGCCGTCAACTGCGCCGCCCTGACCGAGAACCTGCTCGAGGCCGAGCTGTTCGGCTACGAGGCGGGCGCGTTCACGGGCGCGAACAAGGAAGGCAAGGACGGCCTGTTCGCGGCCGCCGCCGGCGGCTCGCTGTTCCTCGACGAGATCGGGGAAATGGACAAGTCGCTGCAGGCCAAGTTGCTCCGCGTGCTCCAGGAGCGCTCCTACCGCAAGGTCGGCGGCGTCCAGGACATCCCGTCGGACGCACGGATCATCGCCAGCACCAACCGCGACCTCCGCAAGGAAGTCGATGCCGGTCGGTTCCGCGAAGACCTGTTCTACCGCCTCCACGTGATGAACATCGAGGTGCCGCCGCTGGTCGAGCGCCCGCAGGACATCCCGCTGCTGGCGCACTTCTTCCTCGACCAGTTCAGCCGCCAGATGGGCAAGAACCTCACCGGCTTCACCGAGGAAGCGACCGAGACGCTGTGCGAGTACTCGTGGCCCGGCAACATCCGCGAGCTCAAGAACACGATCGAGCACGCCGCGATCACCTGCCCGAGCGGCATGATCGACGAGTGCCATCTGCCGAAGTTCTCGGGTGGTACTGCCGACGGCAGCGACGAGATCCAGCGCAACATCCTGACGCTCGACAGCTCGGATTGCTCGATCCGCAAGCTCGAGGGCCAGCTCGTGAGCCACGTGCTCGAGATGACGAACTGGAACATCAGTCGCGCCGCGACGATGCTCGGGATCAACCGCACGACGCTCTACAACAAGATCCGTCTCTACGGTCTCGGCCAACGCCCGACCCGTAAGAACGTCGGAGTGTGACGATGGCGAGTCACAACCACGACGAGCGGACGCGGCGGCTGTGCGCGGTGCTCGGGCACGAGTTGCGCAACCCGCTCGCGTCGGCCGTGACCAACGTCTCGATCGCTTCCGCGATGATGGACGGCGGCGATCCGCGGGCCGAGTACCTGCGCCAGGCGCAGTCGGACCTCGAACGGATCTCGTCGCTCCTCACCGCCTACCTGGAGTTCGGCCGGATGGGCCGGACGTCTCGGCGCCGCGTCGACCTCGTCGACGTCGTCCGGGCCGTGGTCTCGCGCAAGACCGGGACCACCGTGCGTTTCGAGGTGAACCGGTCGCCGATCGTCGGCGACGCCGACCTGCTGGGTCGCGCGGTCGAGAACATGATCGAGAACGCCTTCGACGCCGGCGCCTCCGAGGTCTCGGTGCGCCTGACCGAGAGCGATGGCGCCGCCGTGCTGGACATCTCCGACGACGGCCCGGGCGTTCCGAATGAGTTGCACGCTACGGTGTTCGAGCCGTTCGTGTC
>JAGQQZ010000762.1 GCA_020425915.1 Planctomycetota bacterium
AGTCCGGCGAGCGCAGACAGCGCTGCGCGCGACGAATCCGGATTCATGTTGTAGGTGTCGTCGAACACGGTCACGTCGCCACAGGTGTGACATTCCATGCGCCGGGAACTCGGCACCGACTCGGTCAGACCCGCCAGTACGTCGTCGAGTTCGACGCCGAGCTCGGTGGCGGCCGCAATGACCATGAGCGCGTTGTAGACGTTGTGCGTCCCGAGCCTCGGCAGCGTGACCGGGCGTTCGCCCTGCAGCCGGAAGCTCGTGCCGATGCCGTGGAACCGAACGTCGGTGGCGAACCAATCCGCTTCACCGGCCGCGCTGACGATCACGGTGCGGCGTTCGCATTCCGACGCCATGGCGCGACACTTTCGGTCGTCGCCGTTCAAGATGGCGACACCACCGGGTCGCAACCCGGCGAGCAGACTCGCCTTCTCCTTCGCGACACCATCGATGCTGCCCAGTCCCGAGAGGTGCGCCTCGGCGACACAGGTCACGATTCCGATGTCGGGTTCGGCGAGGTCCGCGAGCGCGCGGATCTCACCCGGTGCGCTGGTCCCGATCTCGACGACCGCCGCCTGGGTCGAGGCGTCGATCTGCAGCAGCGAGAGCGGCACGCCGACGTGGTTGTTGTAGGACTTCGGCGACCACGTCGCGGGCATCACACGCGCGAGCACCGCGCCGAGCATGTCCTTGGTCGACGTCTTGCCGCAGGATCCCGTGATCCCGACGACGCTGACCTGATGGCGTCGGCGATGCTCGGCCGCGAGCGCCTGCAGCGCGACGAGCGTGTCGGGAACTCGAACCGCGAAGCATCCCTCCGGGATATCGGTGCGTCCGATCGGTTTGCTGACGATGACGCCGGCCGCGCCACGACCCAGCGCGTCCGCGACGAACTCGTGCCCATCGCGCACCGCACCGGGCAGCGCCACGAACACGGCACCGGCTCCGACTTCCCCGCTGTTGGTGACGACGCGTGTCGCCGGAGCGCCGCTCCGCACGACGCGTCCGCCGCAGCACTTCGCGATCCGCGCCGGCGTCATCCAAGACTTCGAATCCTCGAGTCGCATCGATGTGACCATCTACACCAACCTCGCCTCACCTCGTGAACGCAGGGCGTCCCGCGCGACCTCGACATCGTCGAACGGCACGACGGTGTCGCCGAGGACCTGGTACGCCTCGTGACCCTTGCCCGCGACGAGCACGGTCTCGCCGGGCTCGGCGTGCTGGATCGCGCGACGGATCGCATCACCGCGATCGGTCACGCGGAAGAAGTCGCCATGGGCACCCTGCAGACCCCGCTCCATGTCGTCGAGGATCGCCTCGGGGTCCTCCGACCGCGGGTTGTCGCTGGTCATCCAAGCACGATCGGCGATGTCGGCGACGACGCGCGCCATCTCCGGTCGCTTCGTCGTGTCTCGATCACCACCGCAACCGAACACGACCGACAACGGACCGTCGGTCAGGTCGCGCAAGGAGCCACACACCTTGTCGAGCGCATCCGCCGTGTGGGCGTAGTCGACGAACACTCGCGCGCCTCGCGCCTCGCCGACGAACTCGAGACGTCCGCGCGGCGGGCTCGCGGTCTCGAGCGCGGTGGCCAGGGTGAGCTCGGAGACTCCGAGCACGTTGGCTGCGGCGGCGGCGGCAGCCGCGTTCATCGCATTGAACGCGCCGACCAGCGGGATCCGCAGTTCGACCTTGCCGCGCGGCATCACGAGCGTGAACCGCGAACCGTCGATGCCGCACTCGAGACCTTCGACGCGGAAGTCGGCCTCCGGGTGCCGACCGAACGTGCGCACCGCGACACCATCGGGAATCGCGCGATACATGTACTCGCTCGCCGGGTCGTCGCGATTGAGGCACG
>JAGQQZ010000763.1 GCA_020425915.1 Planctomycetota bacterium
GACGACACCGTCGCGGACCTTCGCCAGACCGTCAAGCTCGCGCGCAAGTTGGCGTTCCTCGGGATCACCGACATGGCGTTCGGGTTCTTCTTCCCGATCCCGAACACGCAACTCTACGACGAACTCGTCGCATCGGGGCGGATTCGGCTGGACGACGAGTTCCTGCTGACACCGATCTTCGCGAACGAGGCGAAGGTCGTGGAGAAGAACAACTACTCGAAGCACTTGTCGGCCGGGCAGCTGACGCGGTGGCGCTACTGGACGTTGCTGAACTTCTACACCGTCTCGTTCGCGACCCGACCTTGGCGTCTCGTCTCGACGGTCTGGAACTCGCTGATGGGCCGTGAGACTCGCAAGCTGGAGACGTACCTGATCGACGTCCGGCGCAAGATCCGGGTCACGGTCGCGCGGCGGATCCAACGGATGCGCGGTCGCAACACCCACGCCGCCTGAGCGTCCCGGCCACGAGTCGGGGGGAGGCTGTGGCAATTCCGCCGGCCGTCGGTTCGCATGAGAGCGTGAGGTCGACGATCGTCGGACTGCTGCTGGTGCTGATCGCGCCCGCCGTGTTGCTCGCGCCGAGTTTGTTCGGCCCGAGGTCGTTCGTTCCGTTCGACGTCGCGCAGTTCGCGCCGATCTCGACGATGCTGACCTCCGAGCAGCTCGCCGAAGTGACGAGGTGCGCGAACAACGACCCGACCGAGGTCGTGTTCACATTCATTCCGGAGCTCCGGTTCACCCGCGGGGAATTCGAAGCCGGTCGGCTGCCGCACTGGAACCCCGGCGCGCGGTTCGGGATGCCGCTGCAGGCCACGGCCGTCTGCGGGCTCAGCTACCCGCCGAACTGGCTCGTCGTCAGCGGCTTCGAGGATCCGCGCGACGGGTTGCCGTTCGGAGCGTGGCTCGGCTTCGCGATCGCGGGCCTGCTGATGTTCGGCTTCCTCCGGTCCTGCGGGCTGGGGGTGGCGGCGTGCACGTTCGGAGCTCTCGCGTTCTCGATGTCGGGCACGCTGGTCGCACAGTCGCACTTCTACATGCGGATGTCGTCGCTCGTGTGGACGCCCGGTCTGCTGTGGGGTGTTCGTGCCGTCGTTCACAATCGAGGGAGGGCGCGACTTCCGGCGGTCGCCGGGCTGGCCATTTGCACGGCGATGACGGCGGTCGCGGGGTTCCCGCAGTACGGCGCCCAGGGGTTCCTGCTCGCGGGGATCTACGGACTGTTCGAACTGCACGGGAACCCGCGTGGGTTCCGCCGGTCGGCGTTCGTCGGCCTCTGCGTCGCGATGCTGTTCGGGCTCCTGCTCGCGGCCGTGCAGATCCTGCCGATGACGGTCTACTTCCCCGAGTCGGGCAGGAGGCCCGTCGTGACGGCAGCGATGCAGGCCACCGTCGCGCTGGACCCCGCCGGCTGGCTCGCGTGGTTCATGCCGACCTTGTTCGGTCATCCACACCTCACGTCCGTGTTGCCGTACGAGACCTCGCCGCTCGCGTACTGGCTGCTGTCGAAGACCGACTGGGGGCGCACGGTCGCGGTGCCGACGACCTGGAACTTCATCGAGGGGACGATCTTCGTCGGCACGCTGACGATCCCGCTCGCGCTGTTCGCGATGCTGCGGCCGAAAGGGGTCGCCGCGCGCGGCCTGACGGTTTCCTTGCTGACGATCCTCGCGCTCAGCGGCGGCTACTGGTGGCTCGGTTGGTTCCACACCCTGCCCGGGCTGACGGCGATCGCGCCGGCACGGTTCGCGGCGTCGTTCGCCGCGCCGGTCGCTGCGCTCGCCGCGATCGGCTTGGACCGGTTGCTCGCGGAGCCGTCGACCTTCCGTCGCCGCGGGTTGGGCGTCTTGGTACCGCTCGCCGGATTCGCGGCCCTCGTCGGATGGCAGATCGTGCGCGGCTGGGCGCCCGAGAGGTTCGTCCAGGAGATCGCGAACGCGACGCACGCACGCTTCGCCGACGTCCTGCCGAGCGACTTCACCGCCACCACGATCGCCGGGATCATCGGCGGGCCGGGGAATCGCGCTGGCACCGTTGCGCACGAGCTCGCTGTCCACAACCTCTTGCGAGCCGGACTGGTCCTGGTCGCGTGTGGCGCGTGGTGGGCGTTGGTCAAGCAAGCGCGTCGTTCGTCGTCCATGCGACAGACGCTCGCCTGGATCGCGGTCGCGGGTGTCGCGGTCGAGTTGGGTGCGTTCGCCTGGCCGTTGACGAGCGGGCGTTCCCTACCGGTGTCGCACGACACGCCGGTCCACGAATTCCTGCGAGCGGAGCGCGATCGGCACGCGTCGGTCGGGGGCTTCGCCGTCGCCCGAGCGACTGCGGTGCCGGCGACCGCCACGCCGCAGCTCCCGCTCGCGCTCCCCGCGTGCGCGTTGTTCCCGGATCGCATCCGGGACTTCAACGGCTACACGTTCATGGACGCGAACTCCCACAAGATGGTCGGCGTGATCTGGGGCGAGCGGTTCCTGTATCGCGGGGACGCGTGGCCGATGGCGTTGCCCGACGACGCGCGGCTGCAGCATCCCTACCTGGACCTGATCGGGATCCGTTGGTTCCTGTCGGAGGATCCGCTCGAACACGGTGGCGCGCCGGTCGGTCCGCAGCTCCGTGGCACCCGGTTGCGTCCGGACGGGCGACCCGTGCAGTTCTGGATCTACGAGCGGCCGAACGCACTACCGCGCGCGTTCGTCGTGCCGCGACTCGCGCGGGTCGCGGACGAGGCGGCGGTCGAGCAGGCACTCGCCGACGCGAACCTCGATCCGCGGCACGCCGCCTGGGTCGTGGCAGCCGAGGCGGCGGAGGTCGGTTCGGTCGCGACGCCCGACGAACGGGCACGCGAGCGGAGCGTGACGTTCGTCCGCGACGACGTGCAGCGGCTCGAGCTGCACGTCGGAGATGGCCCGGAGGGGTGGCTCGTGCTCAACGACACCTGGTTCTCGGGATGGACCGCGAGGGTGGACGGCGAGCCCGTGCCGATGGTCCGCGCGAATCTCGCGATGCGGGGACTTCGCGTGCCGTCGGGGGCGCGAACGATCGAGTTCTCCTACGAGTCGCCGCGGTTCCGACTCGGCGCATCGATCAGCCTGTTGTCGCTCGGTGTCGTCTTCGTGTTCGCCACCATGGGCTGGATCGCGCGGCGCAGGACCGTCGTCGAGGCATGAGTCCCGAGGGTCGGCCGTCGGTGACGTTCGCGATTCCGTGTTGCGACGCCGGACCGTTCCTGCGGCCCTTGCTCGAGTCACTGCTCGGGCAGACGCGTCAGGACTTCCGCCTGCTGATGGTCGACGATGCGTCGACGGATGGCTCGGTCGAACTCGCGCGCGAAGTCGCCGGGGAACGCATCGAGATTCACGCGAACGATCGACGGATCGGCCTCGCGCGGAACTGGAATCGTTGCGCCGAACTCGTCGAGACACCGCTGTTCTGCATCGCGCACATGGACGACGTGTACGAGGCGACGTACCTCGAGGCGATGGTTCCGCGAGTGGAGCAGCGCCCGCGCGCGGCCTTCGTCCACTGTCGGGCCCGAGCGATCGACGCTCGCGGCGAGTTCGTCGACGCGCACTCCGAGACCTACAAGCAGCGGTTCTGGGCGGGGCTCGACGACGGCGATCCCACGATGGTGTTCCGGCGGTTGATGCGCGGGAACTTCATCATGTGCCCGACCGCCCTCTACCGCACCGAAGTCTGGCGCACGCTCGGAGGCGTCGATCCGGAGCTGCGCTTCGCGGCCGACTGGAAGCTCTGGTTCGCGGCGTTGCTCGCCGGTTTCGACGTCGTCGGCGAGCCGAGCACCCTGGTTCGGTACCGCCGGCACGATCGCAACGCGACGCGCGACCAGATCCGGTCGTTGCGGCGGTACGAGGAGGA
>JAGQQZ010000764.1 GCA_020425915.1 Planctomycetota bacterium
AACTCGAGCCCAGCCGCTACCATCCGCCGTAGGACTTGCTGGCCGCATCGCGGCTTCCGATCCCACGATGCGCAACCTCCCCGGCTTCGCCCTCGCGGCACTCTCGTTGCTCGGTCTCGCTCCGGCGCAGGCCCCCGCGACGGGAGTGTCCGTGAGCGAGGTCCTCGGTCGCTTCGGGTTGACGAGTGGGTCCGTCCAACAGATCCCGTGGACCGTCGACCCGGGCGGTGTCGCGCAGTTCACCGTGGAACTGGACGGAACGGCACACACGGTTGCCGTGCACCGGCACGAACTCCTCGTCGACGACTACCAACTGCTCGTCGACTTCGGCGCTGGGCCGCAGCCGGTCGCGATTCCCGCGGTCGACACGTTTCGTGGATCGGTCGTCGGGGTCGCGGGAAGCGCCGCCGCCGTCACGGCGTGGGACGGGAGGGTCCATGCGCTCGTGTCGATCGGTGACCTGACCTGGGGCATCGAGCCCGTGCCGCTCGACGTCGCGGGGGCGACGGCGGGGAGCCACGTCGTCTACCGATCGGACGCGGCGATCGCGAGCGCCGTGAACTGCGGTGGCGGAGTCGACGTCGCGGGGCTGTCCGGGCCGTGGATCGGGCTCGACGGTCCGAGCGTGCCGCGGGAATGCGAGATCGCGATCGACTGCGACGTGGCGTTCTTCGGGCGGAACAACAACGACGTCGCGACGACGCAGAACGCGGCCGTCGCGATCCTGAACGGCGTCGACACGATCTACCAGCGCGACACCGGGATCTGTTACGCGGTCACCGCGGTCGTCGTGCGGACGGTCTCGGTCTACACGAGTGGTCAGAACCTCGGCTGTAGCGGTAGCGGACTGCTGCAGGAGATGCGCACCTACTGGCAGGCGAACCACGCGTCGATCCCGCGCGACACGGCGCACCTGATGTCGGGTCTCGGCACGTACCAGGGCACGATCGGCTGCGCCTTCAACAACGTCGTCTGCACCTGGTCGGGCTACGGCGTGTCGCGCCCCGTGAGCTCGAACCTGACCTCGAACGTGCGCCTGGTCTGTCACGAGCTCGGCCACAACTGGTCCGCGCCCCACTGCGACGGCCAATCGCCGTGTCGGATCATGTGCTCGAACCTGTCGGGCTGTTCCGGCGGGGCGAGCTTCAGCGCTGCATCGGCGCAGCTGATCACCGGGTTCCGCGATACGAGGACCTGCCTCGGCAACTGTTCGAGTTGCGCGACCGCCGCGAGCTACGGCTACTTCGGCCAGCCGTGTGCGGGCAGCGCGGTCCAGCTCTCGCACTCGGGCACGCCGGTGATCGGAGGCTCGTTCACGCTGCAGGTGTCCGCAGCCCGACCGTTCTCCACGGCGGCGCTGTTGTGGGGTGGCCAGTCCGCGATCGCCGACCTGACCTCGGTCGGTGCGCCAGGTTGCACGCTGTACGTCTCGAACGTGTTCCACGTCCTGTCGCAGTCGACGGACGTGTTCGGGCGAGCGACCTGGAACCTGCAGCTGCCGTCGAGTGCCGGCCTCTGCGGCGTCGTCGTGCCGCAACAGGCGGTGGTCATCGACCCGACCGCGAACGCGCTGCAGATCGTGACGACGGCGCGCGGGATCCTGACGTTCGGTATCTGACCTCGGCGCGGGCGCTGCGGGGCTAGGATGTGGCCATGCGATGGCCTCGTCCGATCGTTGCGGTCCTGCCGCTCCTCGTGTTCGCCGGGATCCCGGCGTGTCGATCGCCCGAAGTCGCACCGCCATCGGCGCCGTCCGAGCCGTCGACTCCGGACGAACATCAGATCGACTGGCAGCGCAGCCTCGACGATGCGCTCGCGATCTCCCGCGCCGAAGGACGCCCGTTGTTCGTCGCGGTCAACATGGACGGCGAGAGCGCGAGCGAGCGGATCGTGCGGGAGAACTACCGCGACCCGAAGTTCGTCGCCTCGACGCGCCACTGCGTGTGCCTGGTCGCGAGCGTGTTCCGGCACAACGCACGAGACTACGACGACGAGGGGCGACGCATTCCCTGCCCGCGTCTCGGCGGCGTGACGTGTGGCGAACACATCGCGCTCGAGCCGATCCTCTACGACGCGTTGTTGCACGGCGATCGAGTCGCGCCGCGGCATGCGTTGTTCCAGCCCGACGGAACGAAGCTCTGGGACCACTCGTTGTTGTTCGATCTGCGCGACCTGGACGGCATGCTCGCTCGGTCCGCGGCGGAGCACACGGTGGGGCGCGGTGCTGCAGAGGCGGCGACGACGTGGAGTGAACTCGCCGTGGTTCGCGACGCCGTCGGTCGTTCGCGGCTCGAATCGGCGTTCGCGGCGATCGACGACCCGGCGACGCTGACGCGCGCGCTGGAAGCGGTGCGGGACGGCGGTGACTCGGGTGCCATCGGGGCGCTGCGAATCGCGATGCTTCGGCTCGTCGAACTCGAGCAGGGACACGGCGAACTCCGAGTTGCGCGCGAGGCGTTCGTCGCGGCGGCGCAGACACGTGAACTCGCGTCGGCACTCGTCGCGGCGATTCGTGATCATCTCGGCGCGACCGGCGGGATCCCGCCGGAGTTGGCACACATGGAGGCGCGCACGCTGCTGCCGTTGATGGCGAGTCTCGACGCAGCGTCGGCGTCGACGCGTTCGACCGTGTTGGCGTTCGGTGTGACCGGAAGCCTGCCGTTCGGGCTGCACGGGTTGCTCGGGTTGGAAGCCGTCGCGGCGGTCCAACGAGCTGTCGACGAACATGGCGGTCCGGTGTCCGTTCGCGATCTGCTTCGTGTCGCGGAATCGTGGAGCGGGGAAGAGGCGTTGCCGCGACCGAGTCGAATCACCGACGACATGCCCGATGCGGACACGCTCTCGCAACGGCTCGACGAACTCGATGCGGAGTTGAGCGAGCGCGGCGAGGACGCGGAGTTGCTGGCGGCGCTGGCGAAGGCGTCGCTCGACCTCGCGCGTCGGCAGATGGAGTCGGGCCAGGGCCAGCCGCAGCTCCTGCTCGAGGACGCGGAACGTTCGTTCGCGAAGGCGCTCGAACGGCAGCCGGCGCGCTACGAGTGGTGGATCGAGTCGGCGCGCACCGCCTACTTCCTCGAGAAGTTCGAAGCGCAGGTCCGATTCGGTCGTCGCGCGTTGCAGGTCGCGATCGAGACGCCGAACTTGCCGAACGAGGCCTCGCTCGCGCGCGGCAGCACGCAGGCGGTGCAGCCGGTTTCGGATCCCCGGGCGATCGAGGCGCTGCGCTGGATCGGCGACGGCGACGCGCGCCTGCTCGACTCGCGTGTCGGTGCGGATCCAGCCGCCGAGGCGGTCGGCATGCTCGATGCGATTCGATCGTTGGGCGTCGTCGCGGCGAGTGCCTGCGGGGACGCCAACGACTGGATCAGCCTCGCATCGCTCGTCGACGCGTTGGGCCTCGGGCGCGAGGCGGTGGCGCTGCTGTCTGCGGGGGCGGATCGATATCCGGCCTCCGGTGAGCTTCGCAAGGCGCTGAACGACGTGTTGTGGCGGCGCGGACGCATCGACCTCGCGCCTGCGGTGGCGACGCCGATCGCGAACCACCACGACGATTCGGCGGACGCCGCGTGGTTCCAGGGTTACGCGTTCCTGCTCGCCGCCGAGAACCAACGCCGCGCCGAGGCGCCGGACGCTGCGGTCGCCGACTACGCGAGCGCGGTCGAAGCGTTCGAACGAGCGGCGCAGCTCCGAGCCGACTATCGCGACAACTGCGACTACTACATCGCTCTGTCGTGGTTCGGCCGCGGCATGGCCGAACTCATCGCCGATCGCCAGACGCGCGCCGCGGACTGTCTGGTCGAAGCGGTCCGCACGACGCCGCGCATCGCGACGGCGCGCGACGGCCTCGATAGGGAGCCGATCGACCTCGTCGACCAATGTCTCGAATGGCGAGCGGGAGGTTCGAGTCCGGTCGATCCACTTCGAATGCTCGACGAACTCGAGTCCGCGGATCCCGGCAATCCGTTCTGGGCCATCGCCGTCTCCGACGCCGAGTTGCGCGAAGCGCTGCGGGCCGATGGTCGCAACCTCGAACGCGTCGAGCGCGAGACCGTCGACGCCGGCGGTCAACCGATCCGCATGGAGATGGGATTGCCGACGGTCGAAGGAGACGACTACCTGCGAGCCTCGATCGCTGCCGGCCGGCGCGCGCTCGCGTACGGCGACACGCCGGACAACCACCTGCCGCTCGCCCAGTCGGCGACGATCTGGGCGGAGCGAATGCTGCAGCGTCTCGATCGGGATCCGACATCGGCGCAGAAGACGGCGTGGCTCGACGAAGCGCGCAACGGCTTGGCCGAAGCCGCGCCGCTCCTCCGCTACGACGCGCCGGAGCCGGACGCCGACGCCGCGATGCTCGCCGAACTCGCGGGTTTACTGCGCGAATTGCTCGGTCCGCCTCGTCCGCGATTGCGCGCGGGTCGTTGAGGTGACGCAGTCGCTGGCACTCGGACGGCGGCGGCGGAGCGTCTGGATGGGCAGGTGTCCGCGGACGATCGTCCGTCGACACGGAGATTCGTGAGTCCGATTCTCCGCGGTACGGAACGACCGTTTGGAATGACCACTTCGCCCGACTCGAACGCAACCCGAGACCAGCTACTCGCCCAGGGTCGTTCCCTGCGCACGCTGGCGCGGTCGATCCTGCGATCCGACGATGGCGCGGACGACATCGTGCAAGAGGCGTTCGCCGCAGCACTGGACCGCGCGCCGTCGAGCGGGGCGAGCCCCGGCTGGCTCGCGGGAGTCGTCAAGAACCTGGCTCGTCGCCACCTGCGCGACCGAACCAACCGTCGCCGACACGAGTCCGCCGTACCGACAGCACCGCCTGCACCGCCCACCGACGATGTCGTCGCGAGCATGCAGTTGCACCGCGAGTTGATCGACGCGGTCGCCTCGCTGGCCGATCCCTACCGCACCGCGATCGTGTTGCGTTTCTGGCACGAACTTCCGCCGCGCGCGATCGCTCGTCGACAGAGTATCCCCGTCGCAACCGTCAAGACCCACCTGCAGCGTGGCATCGCCATGCTGCAGTCGCGACTCGACCGTCGCCTCGGCGATCGGCGAGGTTGGCTCCTTGCATTGGTCCCGATCGCGCATCCGAACGGCTCGAGCGCGGTCGCGTGCGGCACACCATTCGCGGTCGCGATCGCGATCCTCACGATGAACAGCAAGCTCCCCCTCGTCGCTGCGTGCGTTCTCGCATGCGCGTGTCTCTCGGTTTGGGCAGCGTGGTCGTTCGACCCGTCGTCGGAATCGGACGCTGCGGAACGGCGTTGGGTCGCAGTGCGGGCAGACTTCACGGGCGAGCCGGGCGAGTCCCCCGGTTCGAGGACGCCGATCGCCGGTCCCGAGGACTCGAGCGTTTCGATCGGGCGGAGCCAAGTCGAGAGCCGAGAGCCGACGTGCGCCGTGACCGGTCGCATCGTCGACGCGATGAGCGGCGCGTCGATCCCTTCGGCGAGACTCCGACTGGTCAACTTCGCACCCTCCGAGCGGCACCCGGATCGATCGGCTCTCGCCGACGACGATGGCTGCTTCCGGCTCGAGGTTCCGCTGGCCCGGTCGATGGACTGGGTTTCGTACCATTTCGCCCTGGCCGATGCGCCCGAGCGAGCGACCACCGAAATCCGACTCGACAGCGACGTGCAAGCGAGCATCCGGGACGGAGTACTCGACCTTGGCACGATCGAGCTGGTGCGCGGCGCGTCTGTGACTGGGCGAGTGTTCGAGCAGGACGGCAGCCCGCTGCGATCGCGAGCTCAACTGATCGTCTGGGACCCGTCGCGAGTCGGCAGTGGCGTGTCGATTCGAGAAGCTCGGACTTTGGGGTTCACGGGCGCGAACGGGGAGATCGATCTCGACGAGCGACTCGCACCGATCGAGAGTGGCGTCGTCATGCTCGCGGCGATCGCTGAACACAGCATCGGCTGGACGCGTCTCGGACTCGCTCCAGGCCAGGAGTATCTGCCCCCGGTCGAGATCACGTTGCAGCCGATCGGTGCCGCGACGGTCCGGGTAATCGACAACGCCGGGCGACCGATCTCCGGTGCGGCGGTGACCGCGGTGCCGCACTTCCTCCCGATCGGACTCGCGCCGATGTGGCCGGCGAAGCACGCTCGGTCGACGATGCCACACTCGCCGTCGATCAACGCGCTGTTCCGTCGAACCACCGACGGAGACGGCTGCGCGGAATTGGCTGGCCTGCCGCTACCGGTCGCGCCGAGCGTCCGCGATGACAACCGGCAGCAACACCTGGGGGAAGCCTACGTGTTCACCGCATGGGCGAAGGGGTACCTGGCGAACGAGGTCACGGCGACGCCGCTCGTCGGTCGATCGGCGCGAGCCGAGATCGTTCTGACGGTGGAACGCGAAGTGACGCTCCATGGCCGCGTCATGACCCCTGACGGCGCAGCGGTCGCCGGCGTCGAGATTCGCGGCAATGGCGTCCCGGTGTCGTG
>JAGQQZ010000765.1 GCA_020425915.1 Planctomycetota bacterium
ACGCTACCTGGCCGACTTCGCGGAAGTGGAAGCCTCGGCGAGCCAGCGCGACAACCTCGACGGGGTGACGGCAGCCGCCAACGCACTCGCGACCGCCACGGAACGAACTCCCGAGGATCCGGAACCCGCGCGCGAACGAGCGCGGGAAGCGCTCCTCGAGCGCAACCGAAGCGGCGCGCGCCAACCGTCGACGTTCGAGGCCGTGTTCGAAACCGTGTCGGAACCGGACTCGACGCCCGGCGACGAGCGACGCAGCTGGCTACGGCCCCGCGTGTCGGCCCGGCGCGACTGGCTGCTCATCGTCGAGCGCCAACTCGCCGGTCAGAGCGACGCGGCAAATCGACTCGCGATCGCGCGGTTCGGCTGGGTCGCCCCGACGCTCGACGGGACCCCCGACGACTACGTCGAGGAGCGCCTTGTCGTGATCGCGAAGCTCAAGGCGACCCAGGCGACCGATTCGATCGAGTATCGGCTGCTGACCAGACTCGAATCACGAATCGAGCAACTGGTCGAGGGTGGACGACCGGATCTCGCGGCGGAACTCCTCCGCCAGATCCCGTTGTCGGATCGCTAGTCGCGATCTCCGAGCGCTGCGGACCTCGACGCGGCTCGACGCCACGCCAGGTCACACGCATCCGCTCAGCGGGTCTCGCCGCTCTCGGCGTCGGTCCCGGACCCTTCGTCGGTCTCGTCGAAGATCGTGCCGGTGTAGATGTCGAGCGGCTTGATCTCGGGGCCGTACGGGTGCAGTTCGGCGAGGCCGTACAGCGGAGTCAGGACGAAGTCGCCCGCGTGCACGAGGCCGTAGAACGCGTGCTTGATCGCGTGCCCGACGAACGTGAATGGGAACACGATGACTTCGGTCGCGGCCCCGGCGCCGAGACCTTCACGCACTTCTTGCGCGTGGTCGTAGCCGTCGGTTCCGCCGCCATAGAACCACATCGCCGGACTGGTCACGGCGATGAAGAGGTCCTTGCCGGCACGACGGCCGGTACCGCAACTGGTCAGGGCCAAGGCGGTCAGTACGAGGGCTGCGAGGGTGGTCTTGCGAAGATTCAAGGGACGACCTCAACGATCAGGGGAGGGTTCAGGTGCACCGAGGTGCACGCGAGGGGTCGAAGAATCGAAGCGCGTCCCGGGGACGAACACAAGCGGGCAGGGTCAGAAATCCCCGTCCCGATCGCCCAACGCCATGGCGGGGACCGCGCCCGGCGAATCCGCTGGCAGGAGCCTGGTTTCCGGTGTAGACGGCCGCCCCCGCGACTCTTACGGTCTCGCCCTCGATGAGCGATTTCGGATCCGATATCTTCGACGACAACAAGACGCCACACGGCCGCGGGAAGGCCAGCGAGACGGCGGACGAGCCGGCGACGCTGGCCGACGCCGCCCCGAAGAAGAAGGCGCGCCGGCGACGCGCGAAGCCCGCCGACGAGGAGTCCGCGGCCACCGTCGAGGAAACGACGGGCGACGTGACTCCGACGGACGACACTCCCGCGGACGAGTCTCCGGCGCCGGCACGCAGGAAGCGGTCGCGCAAGAAGCCCGCATCCAAGCAGACGACGGACGAACCCGACGCCGACAGTGGCGCCGAGGTCGCCGAACGAGAAGCCGACGTCGAGGAGTCGACCGAAGCCGATTCGGACGCTGAGGTGCCGCGCCGGTCTCGGCGACGCCGTGGCCGCGGTTCGGATGCGGTGGACGAGTCGGAGGACAACTTCGACGACGAGGTCGAAGCCAGCGAACCCGAATCCACCGACGGGGACGACGGCGCGGAGTCGGAGGAGTTCGCCGACGACGACCGACCGAGCGGCAGACGTTCGCGCCGCCGACGTCGCTCCCGACGCAACAAGGGCAACGGCGACGACGAATCGCGCGGCAGCGACGAGCGTCGTCCACGGAATCGCGAGGAACGCGGCCGCCGGCGCGGCTCCACGCCGGCGCCTTCGCAACACTGGACCGAGCGCCGCGAGGGATTCCCGACGGTGCCGGGTCAACGACTCGCGGTGTTCGTCGACCTCGACCGCCTGGTCGCCGAGAGCGCGGACCGCGACGGCGAGATCGCGTTCACCAAGCTCAAGACCACGCTGGGCGGCAAGCGCAACATGATCCGGGCGGTCGCCTACGGCTCGGCGGAGTCGACGCCGATGCTCGAGGGCCCGGTCCGGCAGGCCGGCTTCGAAGTCCGCGCGGTGCGCGACCGGTCGGAGTTGTCGGTCGCGCTCGCGGTGGACGCGATGGCGATCGGCCCCCGCGTCGACTGCGTCGTCGTCGCACCGGTCTCGGCCGAGTTCGGCCCACTGGCGTCGGCGCTTCGGACCCTCGGCATCCGAGTCGAGAGCGCGGGCTTCGGCGAACCGCGCGAAGATGCCGATCTCGAAGTGGTCGACCACCAGGAACTCGGCACGGAGTGTATGTTCGTGCCGTAGTTCGCGGCCGCACACGCGGCACCTGACTCCGGCATGATCCGAAACTCGTTCGTCCTGGCTCTCACGACCGCCGCCGTGGCGGGATTCGCACCGGCGCAGGATCGGCTACCGCCGATCACGAAGAGCCTCTACTCGCCGACGGTCAGCTGGGGCCTGTTCGCCGCGTGTGATCGCAACAGCGATGACAAGCTGGATCTGATCGAGGCTGCGGCCGCGCTCGACAGCATCGCCCTCGACAAGCGGGATGCGTTCCGTCTGCTCGACCTCGACCGGGACGGGAACCTGCAGTGGAGCGAGTTCGACGCTCTGTTCCGCGAGACGATCGAGTCCTCGAACTCGTTCAAGATCACGCCCGCGCGCGTGTTCCGCGAACCAATCGACCCCGCCGCCCCACGCGGACCGAAGTCGCGCGAACTCGCGCTGATCGAACTCGTCGACAAGGACCAGGACGGCCAACTCTCACCGCAGGAGTTCCGTCGGTTCGTGCGGCAAGCCGACCTCGCGACGCAACCGCCGTTCGCGGCCGTCGATCGCGACCAGTCAGGTCAGATCTCGCCACGGGAGTTCGCCGCGGTGCTGGCGCTACTGCCCGACGGCGGTCAGACGATGCTCAAGGATCACGCGGACAGCCCCACGACGCTGCCCATCGAATATCGCGCGGCGGATCGAGACAACACCGGCTCGCTCAGCGAGGAGGAACTCCAGCTCGCATTGATCGCGATCGATCCTTCGCTCGAGCGCTGGAGTCAGCGTATCTTCGAGGACGTGGACAAGAACGGGAACCACGATCTCGTCCGCACCGAACTGCAGCAGGCCGTCGCCGCCGGCGCCGCCCGACAGCAGTAGATCGAACAACCGCCCGCACGCCGCCCTCCGCCCGACGCGGCGTCGCACTCCCCGAGAGCGCCCGTGAAACGAACGATGCTCGCGGCAGTCTGCCTGTCGCTCCTAGCCCCCGTCGCCTCGACCCAGGACGACGGATTCTCCCCGGCCGAGAGGAACGCCCTCGAACTCAAGGCGCGCGGCGACTACGCCCGCGCCGCCGACGCGTTCCTCGCATTGCTCGAGTCGACGACCGCGGATCCGATGGCCGCCGCGCGCGCCGAGTACCACGCCGCGATGGCGCAGGTCGTCGCGTCGCGCAGTGGGCGGTATGCACTCCACGAACGATTCGCGGCGTTCGCGGCCAGCACACCCGCGACCCGCAACCCGGGGCTTCGCGACCGCTGCCTCCACGCTGCGCTCGACCTCGCGCGGTTCGACGACGACGCGGTCGCGGCCCGCGCCTACACCCGCGACTTGGGGTACCTCCGCGCGTGGACGATCATCGGTCCGTTCGACAACGAACGAGGCTCGGGATTCGCGCGCGCACTGCCGCCCGAAACCGAGTTCGACCTCGACGCGACCTACGACGGGAAGAAGCGCCCGGTCGACTGGCGTCGAACCCCGGTCTCGGATCCGATCGGCGGCGTCGTCGACTTCGACGCGATGCTCCGCCCGAACGACCAAGTGCTCGCGTACGCCGCGGTCGCGCTGATCGTCGAGCAACCGACCGACGCGCTGCTCTGGTTCGGTAGCGACGAGGCTGCCAAGGTGTTCCTCAACGGCGACGAGGTGTTTGCCCGCGATGCAAGTCGTCACTTCCGGCCGGACCAGGACGCTGTCGGACTTCGGCTCCGCGAGGGTCCGAACCTGCTCGTGTTCAAGGTCTGCGACGAGGAGGGAGCGTTCGAATTCGCCGCCAGGCTCCGCGCCGTGGACGGCTCGACGTTGGTTGGCGTCACCGAATCGGACGAACCGGAGACGCTGCTGGCGGCGAGTCGAACCGAACCGATCGACGGTCCGCGGCCGACCCTCGGGTACGGCGCCCGGCACCTGTTGTCCGGTCTCGACGGGATCTCCGGCGCCGACGCCGTTCGACTCGGCATGCTGCTCGCGCTCGACGAGCCGGACGACGCGACCAAGCGGCGCGACCACGCTCTCGCACGGCGCGCCGTCGAACTCCTACCGAGCGACCCCACCGCGCGCTACCTGCTCGCCTTCACCCGGGTCCGAAGTGGGCAGGCGGAGGAACGAGACGAGAACGCCCGCCGACTCGACTACGAGACCCTGCTCGCCGGGCACCCCGAACACGGCGAAGCGCTGCGCTCGCTCGCCGAACTCGAACTCACCGACACGAACACTCCGGTTCGCGCGATCGAACTCCTGCACCGCGCGCTCGCGGTGAACCCCGACTTCGCGGCGGCGCGCCTGCTGCTCGCGGACGCCCTCCGCCGACTCGACCTGGACCCGCTCGCCGACCTCGAAGTGAGTCGCGCCGCGACGGCTGGCCCCGGGAGATCGCCCCAGGCCGCAGCCGCGCGTTTCGATCGCCTTCGCGCGCTGCAGGACGAGCACGGTGCCGGGAAGTGGCTCGACGAATGCGTAGCAGCCGGGTATCCGCGCACGATCGTCGCCCGCGTTCCGGAGATCGCCGGCCTCCTGGCCGGCATCGGCCAGCGTGACGATGCGCTCCGACTCCTCGAGACGGCCGTCGGTGACTACGCGTACGACGCCGCGGCCTGGCTCACTCGCGCCAAGATCCTCGAAGCCTCGGAGTCGTACGACGAGGCGATCGACGTGCTCTCCGGTTGGCTGCGAATCTGCCCGGAGGACGACAACGCGCTCGTCCAACTCGCACGGCTGCACGGGATGCTCGGCGACGTCGCGAAGCAGCGTGAATCGTTGCGAACCGCGGTCGAGCTCAATCCGAACCGCAAGACCGAGCAGCGCCACCTCGAGTTCCTCCAGGCCGACGAAACGCCGTTCTACGCCAAGTTCGAGATCGACGCGTCGACCGGAATCCGCGACGCGTCGACGACTCCGGAGGACGCCGCGGCGGAGAACGACGCGCTGTTCTACCTGCTGCGCCACGACGTCGTGCGCGGATACCGGAACGGTACGACGAGCACCTACCACCACGAGGTCGTCCGCATCCTCAACGAGCAAGGCGCCCGCGACTTCGCCAGCTTCGGCGTCCCCTACTACTGGGGCGAACAGCGTGGCAGATTGCTGGAGGTCCGTGTCGTCAAGCAGGACGGAACGGAGCTCCGCCCGCGCTTGCGCGGCACGTTCGTTCGCTTCCCACCGTTGTCACCTGGCGACGTGTGCGAACTGCGCTACCGAGTCGACGACATCGCGCCCACGTTCTTCGGCG
>JAGQQZ010000766.1 GCA_020425915.1 Planctomycetota bacterium
GAACTCGCCTACACGCTCGCCGACGGGATCGAGTACTTGCGCTGTGGCGTCGGCGCCGGGCTCGACGTCGACGCGTTCGCGCCACGCATCTCGTTCTTCTGGGCGATCGGCATGGACACGTTCGTCGAGGTCGCGAAGATGCGCGCGGCGCGGATGCTCTGGGCGAAGATCGTCAAGAGCTTCGGCGCGGAGAACCCGAAGTCACTCGCGCTCCGCACCCACTGCCAGACCTCGGGCTGGTCGCTGACCGAGCAGCTCCCGTTCAACAACGTCGCCCGCACCTGCGTGGAGGCGCTCGCCGCGGTCTGCGGCGGCACGCAGAGCCTGCACACCAACGCGTTGGACGAGGCGATCGCGCTGCCCAGCGAGTTCACGGCGCGGATCGCACGCAACACGCAGATCGTGTTGCAGGAAGAGACCGACCTCTGCCGACAGATCGATCCGCTGGGCGGCTCGCGATACGTCGAAGACCTGACCGAGAAGCTGGCCGCTCGGGCCTGGGAGTTGATCCAGGAGATCGAGGAACTCGGCGGCATGGCGAAGGCGATCGAACAGGGGCTGCCCAAGCTGCGGATCGAAGAGTCGGCGGCGCGCCGCCAGGCGCGGATCGACTCCGGACAGGACGTCATCGTCGGCGTGAATCGACACCGCGTGCCCGGCGCGCGGAACGAGTTCGACATCCTCTCGGTCGACACGGCGAGCGTCCGTGCAAAGCAGTGCGAGCGACTCGAGCAGCTTCGCCAGTCGCGCGACGAAACGGCGGTCGGAGCCGGTCTCGACGCGCTACGGGCCGGCGCCGCCGGCGACGAGAACCTGCTCGCGCTCTCGATCGACGCCGCGCGTGCCGGTGCGACCGTCGGTGAGATCTCACTCGCGATCGAACAGGAGTTCGGTCGGTACCAAGCGTCGGTCCAGACGATCCACGGCGTCTACGCCCGGGAGGCGGCTTCGATGGACGAGGTCAAGCGCGCGCAACGGCGCACCAAGGAGTTCTTCGACCGGCACGGTCGACGCCCGCGAATCCTCGTCGCGAAGATGGGGCAGGACGGACACGACCGTGGCGCGAAGGTCATCGCGACCGCGTTCGCGGACCTCGGGTTCGACGTCGACATCGGCCCGCTGTTCCAGACGCCCGAGGAAGTCGCGCAGCAGGCGATCGAGAACGATGTCCACATCGTCGGCGTCAGCAGCCTCGCCGGCGGCCACGGCACACTCGTGCCGGAACTCGTCGCCGCGCTGAAGTCCGGCGGCCATGACGAGGCCCTCGTCGTCTGCGGTGGTGTGATCCCCGAGAAGGACCATCAGTCATTGTTCGACGCGGGCTGTGCCGCCGTGTTCGGGCCGGGCACGTCCATCCCGGTCGCGGCGCTCGAACTGCTCGAACTGCTCGAAGCGAGCGAGTCGACCGCGTGAGCGCGATGCGCGTGCTGTCGTTCACCGGGTTGTTCCCCAACTCGGTGCGGCCGCGACATGGCGCATTCGTCGCTCGCCGGATCGAACACGTCGCGGCGACCGGGCGTGTCGAAGCACGTGTCGTCGCGCCGGTGCCCTGGTTCCCGTTCCGCGCGGCGATCTTCGGGGACTACGCGAATCACGCGGCCGTCCCCCGCCGTGAGACCTGGAACGGTCTCACCGTCGACCATCCGCGCTACGTCGTGATTCCGAAGATCGGCATGCGACTCGCGCCGGCGCTGCTCACACGCGGCACTCGACGGCTCGTGAACTCGATCCATCGAGAATGGCCCATCGATGTGCTCGACGCCCACTACCTCTTTCCCGACGGCGTGGCGGCCGTGCGGTTGGGCGAGGAACTCGGCGTACCCGTCGTGCTGACCGCACGCGGCAGCGACGCGAACCTGATCCCCGAACGCAGCGAGTTCGCCCGTCACGCGATCGTGGCGGCGTGCAACGATGCCGCGCGCGTCGTGACCGTGAGCACGGCGCTTCGCGACCGACTCGCACGTCTCGGAGTCGACGAGGAGCGGCTCGTCGTGATCCGCAACGGCGTCGATCGCGAACTGTTCCGCGCGCCGGCCACCCGCACCGCGGGGCCGCCACGCATCCTGTCGGTCGGCAACCTGATTCCCAGCAAGGGCCATGATCTCGCGATCCGAGCCCTGGTGGACCTGCCCGAAGTGACGCTGACGATCGCCGGTGCGGGCCCTGCCGCGGCCGAACTCGCTCGATGTGCCGAGGTCGCTGGCGTCGGCGCACGCGTCACCTTCGCCGGCTCGGTGGACCAGACCCGGCTCGCGGAGCTCTATGCCGACGCAGACGTGCTCGTGCTCGCCAGTGAGATGGAGGGCCTTCCCAACGTCGTGCTGGAGGCCATGTCCTGCGGCACGCCCGTCGTGGCAACGGCGGTCGGCGGGATCCCCGAAGCCGTCCGAACCCCCGACTGTGGCGTGCTCGTCGAGGAGCGGACACCAGCCGCGATCGCCACAGCGGTTCGCGCGCTGCTCGATTCCCCCCGGGACCGGGCGACGGTCCGAGCCTCGACCGAGTCGTTCGATTGGGCGCACTGCGCCGCGCGAGTCGTCGAAGTGTTCGAACGCGCGATCCGCTGAGGACCGCGGCTACAGGTGCCGCTCGGTCTCGCCGACGTAGATCTGCCGCGGTCGGCCGATTCGGAACGCCGGGTCACGCCGCATCTCGATCCACTGCGCGATCCATCCGGGCAGGCGACCCATCGCGAACATCACCGTGAACATGTTCACGGGGATGCCCATCGCCTTGTAGATCACGCCCGAGTAGAAGTCGACGTTCGGGTACAGGCGCCGCTCGACGAAGTAGTCGTCCCGCAGCGTGACCTCTTCGAGCCGCATGGCGATCTCGAGCAATTGCCCGATGTCTCCGTTCGCACCGGTCCGATCCACGACGTCGGCGCAGGCCTTCTTGAGGATCGCGGCGCGCGGGTCGTAGCTCTTGTAGACGCGGTGGCCGAAACCCATCAGGCGCGTCGTGTCGTTCTTGTCCTTCGCTCGCTCGAGGAAGCGGTCCGCGCTGCCGTCCTCGGCCTGGATCTGCTCGAGCATCTCGATGACGCGTTGGTTCGCACCGCCGTGCAACGAGCCCCAGAGCGCCGAGATGCCGGCGGAGATGCTCGCGAACAGCGGTGCCCGCGAACTGCCGACCATGCGAACCGTGCTCGTCGAGCAATTCTGTTCGTGATCGGCGTGCAGGATCAGCAGCAGGTCGAGCGCCCGCGCGATGACCGGGTCGACCTGGTACTCCTCGCACGGCACGGCGAACATCATGTGCAGGAAGTTCGACGCGTAGTCCAGCGAGTTGCGTGGATACATGAACGGCTGGCCGAGCGAGTGCTTGTAGGCGAACGCCGCCAGCGTCGAGTACTTCGCGATCAGTCGGACGACCGCGCGCTGCAACATCTCCTCGGTGTCCGGCTCCGGATAGAACGTCGCGAGCGCCGCGACGGCGGCTGCGGTCACCGGCATCGGGTGCGCCGACTTCGGCATCGCACTGAAGAACTTCTTGAAGTCCTCGTGCAACATCGTGTGCAGCGTCACCTCGTTGTCGAACTCGGCGAACTCCGCCTTGCTCGGCAGCTCCCCGCGGATCAGCAGGTATGCGACCTCGAGGAACGTGCTCTTCTCGGCGAGCTCCTCGATCGGATAGCCGCGGTACCGGAGGATCCCCTTCTCACCGTCGATGAACGTGACGGCGCTCTCGCACGAGCCCGTGTTGCCGTAGCCCGGGTCGAGCGTGATCAGGCCCGTATCCGAACGCAACCGCGATACGTCGATGCCGCGCTCACCTTCGGTACCCTCGACGACGGGGAGGGAGATCGACTTGCCGTCGTATTGCAGTGTCGCTTCGCCGGCACTCTTGGCGGACATCCGGATTCGGTCCTGTGGGTTCTGAGGGGGTAATCGGGGGCACCAACTTACCGTCAAGCAGGCACAGATCGCGTGCGATTTCGGGAGAGTCCGGCGACCGCTTCGCGAGCGCCCCGGCGCCGGTCCGAAATCGGTGGGAATTCACTCCCGCGGCGTCAGAATGGCGCCGCCGATGTTGTGTCCGGTCTGCGCTGAAGAGCAAGTCATCGTCGAGTACGAGGGGGTCGAACTCGATCTCTGCGTCGAAGGACACGGGATCTGGTTCGACGACCAGGAGCTGCACATGCTGCTGGAATCCGTCGACAGCGTCGGCGCAGCGAAGTCCCTCGAATCGACGTTCGAGGCGATCCCCTCCCCACCGGGCGAGACGCCGAAGCGCTGCCCGCGGTGCTCGACACCGATGGAGCACGTCCGGGCCCCCGCCGATCCCGACCCCGTGATCCTCGACCGCTGTCGCCATGGCCACGGGCTCTGGTTCGACGCCGGCGAACTCCGGGCGGTCCTCGCGAAGCACGCCTCGACCGAGGACTCGCCGATCGCGCGAGTCTACGAACACTTGTCCGCATTCGAATCCGGCGCCGATCACGGCGCCGAGGAGTGAACTGTCATGCTCGGAGTCTGGATCGCACTCGGCGTCCTCGTCCTTCTCGTCGTCTGGTTCGTCGGGATCTACAACGGCCTGGTCCGCGCTCGGAACGAGACCAAGAACGCCTGGTCCCAGATCGACGTGCAGCTCAAGCGGCGGCACGACCTGATCCCCAACCTCGTGGAGACCGCCAAGGGCTACATGCAGCACGAGCGCCAGACGCTCGAGGCCGTCATCCAGGCCCGCAACATGGCCGTCCAGGCCCGCGGTCCGAAGCAGGCAGGCGTCGCCGAGGGGGCTCTGGGATCCGCCCTGACCGGTTTCTTCGGGCTGGCCGAGAACTACCCGGACCTCAAGGCGAACCAGAACTTCTTGGCACTCCAAGAGGAGTTGACCGCGACCGAGAACAAGGTCGGGTTCGCGCGGCAGGCCTACAACGACGCGGCCACGCGCTACAACAACCAGCGCGAGACGTTCCCCAACAGCCTGGTCGCCGGCGGGTTCGAGCAGGCCGAGATGTTCGAGATCCAGGACGCGGCCGAGCGCGCCGTCCCGAAGGTCGAGTTCTGATTCGCTGATCCACGCCCGTGTGGGAACAGATCCGATCGAACCGGCGCCGTAGCGCCTTCGTCGTCACGGCCCTGGGCGTCCTGCTCGCGGCGATCGGGGCGGCGCTCGGCGTGTTGTTCGGCGGCGGCCGCGCCGAGGCCGTGCTCCTCGGCGGCGGCATCGCCCTCGCCGTCTGGTTCGTCATGTGGCTGACGTCGATCCAGCGCGGCGACGACATCATGCTCGGCATCGCCGGTGCCCGGCAGATCGAGAAGCAGGACCATCCGCAGCTGTTCAACGTCGTCGAGGAGATGACGATCGCGTCGAGCCTCGGCAAGATGCCGCGCGTCTTCATCGTCGACGACCCGTCCCCGAACGCGTTCGCGGTCGGGCGCGATCCAGACCGAGCCGCGGTCGCCGTGACCACCGGCCTGCTCGAGATCCTCGACCGGAACGAACTCCAGGGCGTCGTCGCGCACGAGATCGGCCACATCAAGAACCGCGACGTCGCGCTGATGACCACCGCCGGGATCATGCTCGGCGCGATCGTCCTGTTGGCGGAGATCGGCGCCCGGTCGCTGTGGTACGGGGGCGCCGCGCGGCGTTCCCGCTCGTCCAGCCGAGACGGCAGCCAGGCCTGGGTCGTCGTCATCGCGGTCGTGGTCGTCGTGCTGACGCCGATCCTCGCCCAACTGCTCTACTTCGCGCTGTCGCGCAAACGCGAGTACCTCGCGGATGCCAGCGGCGCGCTGTTCACGCGGTACCCGGAGGGCCTCGCGAGCGCGCTTTCCAAGCTCGGCGGATCACACATCGCACAGGCCGACAAGAGCAAGGTCACCGCTCCGATGTACATCGTGCGCCCGCTGACCGAGGATCGGCCGCGCAAGCTCACGGCCGCGTTCTCGACCCACCCGCCGCTGGAGGCACGGATCCGGATCCTCCGCAAGATGGGCGGCGGGGCCGGACTCGATGCGTACGAGCAGGCCTACCGCGAGACGCTCGGGAAACCGCACGGAGTGATCGGCGCTCGTTCGCTCGTCGGGAACGCCATAGGAGTCGAGGCCGCGCCCCGCTCGGCGGACGCGACCGACTCGCGGCATCGCGCGCGCGCGGCCTCCGACGCGTTCCTGTCGGCTTCGGGTTACGACCGTCGGACCTGCACACGGTGCGGAGCGATCCACAAGATCCCGCCGAACCTGCGCAACCGGATCGACCGGTGCACGCGTTGCAAGGGGGCGTTGTCCGCGCCCGCGACGAACGAGCGGTAGGCGCGGGTCCGCCGGCGACGCGGGGTGCGACCGTCGGTGCGTGTGTGCGCGGTGTCGCGGTTGGCTCGCGAACGCTCGGGATCGAAGGCAAGACTAGGGGGCTCCCCCCGTTTGCCCCGTC
>JAGQQZ010000070.1 GCA_020425915.1 Planctomycetota bacterium
GCGGAACCCGACGGTGAAGTCGATTCTGCGGATCGCGCGGGCGCTTGGCGTGAAGCCGAGCGCGATCGTGCGGCGGGCGGAGTCCTGATCGCGAGCCGCGGGTTTCGCGTGGGCGCGACGACTGTTTGCGCTTGACCGGTTTCGGTCAAGCCAACGGGCGCTCGCGGCCGCCGTACTGGGGACGTATCCTGCGCGTTCCGTTTCCTCGAACCCGGCGAGATTCTGATGCGCACTGCTGCCCTTCTCACGTTCGCTGCGACTTTGCTCGCGTTTCCTACGTCCGCGCAGTCGCTTCGGGAAGTCAACGGCGAGCCGAGCAATGACACATTTGCCGGCGCGGAACTGGCTGGGTGTACGCAGCACTATGGAAACCTCGCGACACTACCGTATCCGGGCGACCAAGACCTGTGGCGATTCCAAATGGTATTCCCCCATCGAGTCGCCGCGTGGACGAGCGCACGCGGGACTGAGAGCGTGGGTGACACGATTCTGACCATTCTGGCTCCCGATGGCACCATCCTGGCATCGAACGACGATGACCCGACGAACCCGGGCTCGCTCTTCTCGCTCGTGACGGTAGATCTCGATCCAGGAACCTACTACGCGCAAGTCCGTCCCTTCTCCAACCCCGTCCTGGGCACGGATCACGGAGACTACGCGCTGGACATCGTCCTCTGCGAGCAGACCGACTTGCAACTGGCGCCACCCGAGGTCGAACCGAACAACCACTGCACGGCCGCGATGCCGACTCACTGCAACCGGCTCCATGAGTACGCGCTGCAGTACGCCGGAGACACCGACTTCTTCGAGATCGCGGTCGCGTCGACACGGGCCATCGTGTTCGAGACACTCGCGACGTCGACGGTCCCGCAACTGGACACGAGGATCTGGCTGTACGACTCCGTGTGCCGGGAACTCGACAACGACGACGACGGTGGCGAGGGCTTCCTTTCCAGGCTCGAAGCCACACTCTCGCCCGGGGCCTACTACGTCGAGGTGTCCGACTGGCGACGATCGCGAAGCGGAACGTACCGGTTCGCAGTCAACTGTCTGGACCCCGTGATGGGATCCGGAACGAGCGCGCTGACCTCGTTCGCTCTGCCTCCGACCGACTTGTGTGGTTCGATGGTGACGGCGCCGCCGGAGTTTGAGCCGAACGACGCGTGCGTCACTGCGACCCCTGCGCAGTGCTGCAGCGAGCACTTCAGTACCCTGCAAGGGCCCTCCGATGTCGACTTCTACCGACTGGTGTTGGCGAACGAGAGGATCGTCACGTTCGAGACGCAGTCCGACACCAGCACGACGGGGATCCCACTCACCGACAGCAAGATCCGGTTGTTCGACTCGAACTGCCAGCAGCTCGCAACGGACGACGACAGTGGGCCGGGTCTGATGTCTCGACTAACCCGAACGCTTGGACCTGGACTCTACTACGTCTCGGTTGCGGACCACTACCTCAACGGGACGGGGGACTATCGCTTGACGATCGGTTGCCTCGTGGACGATCCAGGCTGTTCCGGCTCGAGTGGCCCCGGGATCGAGATCGCGCCACGGCAGGGCGAGCGGGCGGTGCGCGGTACTCTGTGTTCGACGGATCTGAGGAACACACCACCGGGGACTGTCATGTTGATCGGGACTCAAGCCGGTCCGATCGTCGAACTCGGACTCGTTGGGGCGCCCACCTGTCACCTGGCCGTGACGCCGATCGTTACTCTGCCGGTCGTCATGACCGGCTTGGGAGAGGGTGAGTTCACGCTTCCGCTCGTTCTGTCACCCGACGTCACGCTCTACCTTCAGGCGGCCGCGATCGACATCGGCGCGAACGCCCTGGGCGTGATCCTCTCGCAACAGCGGCTGGAGTGGGCGGCGGGCGACCAGCCGTTGTGAGATCTCGCCGAGACCCGTGCGACCCTGGCAGTGATGTGAGAACGGGTCGGTCGCCGTACTGGTGTGTGGCGCGACGATTGCCCCCGACTTTGCCGTGTGTTCGCCCGCCTCTCGGTGTCCGCGCCGGGGCGTGTTCCTTCCTCGGCGTGGCAGAACTGGTGGATCCGTCGAATCATCGCCTGATCGCCTGGATGTCCTCGGCGAATCGAGCAACTGTGTGGGCATGGAAGACACCGAACCCAACCCCTTCGCCGTGGGCTGCCCCGTCATCATCGCCTACAACCCGCACTTCGAGGCCGGCACTGGCGTCCTCGGCCGGGTCGTCAAGTTCGAGGCCGGCACGGGCTTCATGGGCTGCGACCTCGCCTGGGTCGAATACACGCTGCCGCTCGACGGCACGACCCACGTCCTGCCGTTCGGGACCGCGAACCTGGAGCCGGGGAACGCCGAGCGGCTGATCGGCATCGCCGAGAAGCACGAGGCCGAGGCGGCGCGGCTGCGGGGGTTGGCGGCGCGAGAGTGATCGGTTGGGCCTGGCCGTCACGCGACGGGCGGACTGCTGCAGCACGACCGTCGCGCGGTGTAGTCGCGCTCTCGGCTTCGCCGTAGACCCGCAGCTGCGCGCCGCCGCCGTCGGGGAAGATATTGAGCCGCACGTGGGTGCGGGGGGCCTGAGTCGAACACGGGGAACAGGTCCTGCGAACCGGCGCGCAGCGGCGACTGCGGCAGAATCTCGGTCCACGCCGCGGCGTCGAGGTCGTCGCCTTCGAGGAACGCCGCCTCGACCGAGGCGAACGGCGGATGGCGTGCGCGACGGCCGCGAACAGCGGTACGACAAGGAGGGGAAGAAGCTGCCGTCCCCGCCGAGCCCCCACCGGCCGCAGCACACCGTCGCCACGTTCGGGCGAGGCGTACCTCCGCGAGGTCGACCTAGGCATCCTGATGAACCACGCCAAGCCCAAGGCCCGGGGCAACGTCACGCGCGGCAACGTCCACCCCTCGATCGACCACCTGCGTGACGCTGCCGAGGACGTGGCCGACTTCCTGCGGGAGAAGGCGGGCGCGGCCCAGGAGCGGGGCCGGGCCGCGGGCTGAAGGCGCAAAGTCCATCCCGCTGGAAATGAGCGGGCATCCGAGTAGGCTCTCGCTCCATGGGGATCTACGGTGAGTACCTTGATCGCAAGTTCAACTTCCCCGCGCTTGCCACGGAGCGGAAGTCCCAGCTTGCGAAGCTGGTGCAGCTCCGCAACCGCGACGTGTTGGTGTACGCGGCGGACATCAACCAGGCCAACGCACCGAATGGCGTCGACTACGGCGACTTGCTGCCGGTGCATGACCAGCTTGAGAACCTCTCCGGGACCAAGGGCGTCGACCTGATCTTGGAAACGCCCGGCGGGGCAGGCGAGATCGCCGAGGAGATCGTGCGCATGTTGCGTGACCGATACGAGGACGTTTCAGTCATTGTCCCCGGTTGCGCCAAGAGTGCGGGCACGATCATGGCGATGGCTGCCGACGACATCTTGATGGGGCCGCTTTCCGCCCTTGGACCGATCGACGCCCAGATCGCGTGGCAAGGAAAGGTGTTCTCGGCCGACGCCTTCATCGAAGGGCTGGAGAAGATCAAGCAAGAGGTGACCAAGACGGGCTCGCTCAACAAGGCGTACATTCCCGTTCTACAGGCCATCTCCCCGGGCGAGATCGAACACGCCCAAAACGCCCTGGACTTCGCCAAGGACCTTGTCACCGACTGGCTCACCCGGTTCAAGTTCAAGAACTGGACCACGCATTCCAGCACCGGGAAGCCGGTGACCGATCAAGAGAGGGCGGGGCGCGCGAAGGAGATCGCCAAGGCGCTCTGCAACCAGAAGAAGTGGAGGACGCACGGTCGGTCCATCAAGATCAGCGACCTGGAGAAGCTGCGACTCAAGATCACCGACTACTCCAAGCAAACCGAGCTGTACGACGCGATCCACCGCTACTACACGCTCCTCCGGATGACTTTCGAGACGAATATCTACAAGGTTTTCGAGACGCCAACGTCTCAGGTGTACCGCTTCATCCAACCGGGAGGTGCGATGCCGGTGATGCAGGAAGCCCAGCCCGACCAAGCCATCGCGGTCATGGAGACAGGCTGCCCTCAGTGCGGGGCTCGGCTGCGAATCCAAGCGAATATCGGTGCTGCGCAACCCTTGGAGCCGGGTTGCGTTCCGTTCCCCAAGGACAATAGACTCCCCTGCCCCAACTGCGGCGCGATCGTCGATCTCACCACGCACAGGGCCCAGGTTGAGGCGCAAGCAGGACAGCCCATCGTTACATGAGTAGCCAACCCAACAGCGAGAAACGGCAGCCCGACTTCACGATCCTGTTCCAGAAGGTCAAGGAGACGGAAGACGAGTTGCCGGAGTTGATGGCCGAGGTCCGCCGTGTGAGTGAGGAAGCCGATGAGATCCGCGAGTTGCGCCGGGCCGTCGCGGAGGTTTCCAACGAGACGCCCAAGACGTACACGCTGTCGTAGCTGCTGAGCGGAGCAGACGGACTCGCGGCTACGTCGACCGCTCGCGTCCTCCGGCGTCAGGAGACCGATGTTTCCGGGCGCTCGACGAGTTCTGCTCATGGTCGTCGCGATTGTCCTTACCGGCTTGGTTTGGGTGGGACATCGCGTATCGACGGAGGTTGTCGCGGCGAAGGAGGAACTCGGCCCCTGGGCGACTCAGGTCCTCGACGACGCATGGCGCCGAGTCGAGCGAGTCCTCGCCCCCTCAGACGAGAGCGTAGAACGCGCGGCACACCGGCTTGCGGACGAGCAGACCGCAACGTGGATTCGGGTCGGGCAGAGCATTCCACCTTCGGATCCGTAGTCCTCGCGCATTCGCGCATTTGCGCGGTGTTCGCGCCGATGTGGCTTGTGAGTGCTAGGGAGGACGGAGCCCGGACGCTCGCGACGTTTGAGACGAATCCTGTTTGTGCTGCGCGCGAGGGAGTGCTTCACCGACTTGAGGCCCGTGTCCCGCCAAGGCTCGGGGCGTTGATTCCGCGTGACGATTCGGGCGGGACGGCTGTCCCCGACGACTTCGCGGTCGCCGTGGTGCTCCAGCGGACCAGCGCGAACGATGCGTTCGGCGACCTTCTCGATGTCCAGGTCATCGTTCGCTGACCGCACCTGTCCGCGTCATCGTGACTGCCTGAAGAACCTGCGAACCGGTCTCCGAGGGTGTCCTGTCCCGGAGGCCTTTCCTAAATCAAAACGGCCTCTCGGAGAGCGTTCGGAGAGCACGCGAGCGTCCGGCGCGGTGTCCGGTCGAAAGCGGGGGTGTCCTGAGTGCACGACCGGGCAGGACGTGCGAACGGAGAGCGGGCGTCGGAACGCGCGATTCGGCGTCACGGTGACGGTGATGGGGCCAACGACGCGAACCGCGCCGAAGCCCCGATCACGCGTTTCCTAACCCCTGCGCGCCCCCTCGTTCGCACCCAAGGAAGGGTCTGGCACGCCCGGCAGGATTCGAACCTGCGACCCCGGCTTTAGGAAAGCCGTGCTCTATCCTGCTGAGCTACGGGCGCGTGCAGCGGGGTCGAGAAGGTAACCCACGCGGAGCGGGTTTCCCACCGCACACCAACTCGACGCGCGCGGCGACCGCGCGCCGAGCTACTCGCTCGAGCGCACCTTGCTCCAGTCGAACGGGATCTCCTCGTGCGTGTCCGGATCCCAGTTGCTCCGCGGCGTTGCGAACAGGTCGCCGGCGTAGGCGTGCAGCACGACGAGCGGGGCGTCGAGTGGGTTGCAGATCGCGTGGATGACGTCGGCGGGGTTCGGAAGGACGCCGGGGGCGACGACGGAGGCTTCGCCGATCGGGCGGAGGCCGTCGCCGTCGCGTTCGAAGTACTGGTTGTCCTCTTGGCCAGCGCAGACGCCGACGACGGACCAGAGGTTGTGGTTGTGGGGGGCGGCGCGGAACCCGGGGGGCATCGAGCCGGCGAGCAGGGTCAGGCGATCGGTGCGGTGGATCGCGAGGTCCTGTAGGTTCGCGAACTTCTTGCGCTGGGAGATCGCGTCGGTGATGGCCGGGTCCTTGACGGCCTCGAGCATGATCGCCGCGACGCCGGCCTGGGGGTCGGGAGTGTCGAGAGCCTGTTCGATTCGCTCGATGACTTCGGAGAGCGGGTCGGCCACGCGGTTTCCTCGGGTCGTGGGGGAGACGGCAAGGTAACCGTCGAGACGCGGCGACGCGCGACGTCGCCGCCGCTTCACAGCCCGATCACGATGTCGATCGCGTTCGTGAGCTGGAACGCCCCGGGCGACGCGATCAGACCTTGTGCCGAGAACGCGAGTCCGACGAGGCCGAGGTTCGGCGGGATCGCGACCGAGTAGGGATCCGGGCTCGGCGCGGCGAACGTCGCCTGGCCGATCAGGGACGGTCCCGTCAGATCGACGAGGACCTCGCCGAAGCCGAGGACGATCGTGCCGACGTCGGGTCGCGCGTGAAGGATCATCGCGGTCGCGACGTCGGACGGTGCGTGGGCGATCTCGGTCGTCCACGACGTGCCGATCGCCGGCGGCGTGACGCTCGTGAACGCGGTCGGGTTGACGCCACCACCGTTGCGGACCGTCGCGGTCGCGACGCCACCGAGCGAGCCGTCGGGGAGGACGTTCTGCACGAGGACGTCTTCGTCGCCCGTGCCGTCGTCGGTGAACGCGAACATCGCGAAGCCGAACTCGGACGTCGTCGCGACGGCGTCGGACTTGTTCGAGGCGGAGCTCGCGATCGCGAACGTGCCGCCGCTGGCCGTTCCGGTCGAGTCGGTGACGATCCCTTCGATCGCGTCACCACTCGCGGACGAGCGGTTCCACGCGACGAGCACGCCGCCGCCGACGTCGACCGCGTGCACGGTGTCGATCGGCAGCGCGAACGGACCAGGTAGCAAGCTACGCCCGGTCGCGGACTCGAGTCGCGTCCCCGTCGCGTCGATGCGCTGCACGCGGACGTCGAAACCGGAGAACGACTGTTCGCGGAACACGACGAACATCTCGCCGGATACATCGTCGAACCGCAGCGCCTGCGCGCCGCGGATCGCGCTGGCGTCCGTCGACACCGGAATGCCGCCGAGCGGGAACGAGTGCGTGCCGAGCGCACTCACGCGTTGCACCGCGACTTCGACGTCGGTCGTCCAGCTCATCGCGAGGCCGCCGACTCCGTCGTGCGCCATGTCCCAGCCCGAGGCGGAGCCGGAGTTCGAGATCGCGACCTGTGCGATCGGCCAGAGTTCGTTGCCGAACGCGTCGAGCTTCTGCGCGTTGAGCCAGATCGGACTCCCGACGAACGGGCCGGCGAAGTACGCCACGCCGACGAACACGCTGCCGCCCGGTCCCGCGACGAGCGTGCCGCCGATCGCACGAGCACCGGCGACCGTCGGGGCGATCCCGCGCGTCCACTGGCTGACTCCGCTCGGATCGAATCGCTTCACGAGCACTTGCGTGCGGTCGTCGGTGATCCACGACACCGCGACGTCGCCGTCGGTCAGGCCGACGACCGACTCGAACGCGAGGTTGGCCGTCGTCGTGCCGACGAACACACCCGCAGGCGGCCACACCGCGGCTCCGGTCGCCGCGTCGAGTCGCGTCACGAAGAAGTGGTTCACGCCGGTGACGACCGTGCCATAGACGACGAGCGCATCTCCGCTCGCGTCGACGCCGAGCACCGCGCGCCCGCTGCCGATCGAAACGCCGCCGTGCGGCCAGAGTTGGCGGCCGCCGGCGTCGAGGTGCTGGACGTGGAACGTCGACGGGCCGCCCGGGATCGGACTCATGGTCTCGTACCAGCTCACGTAGCAGCCGCCGCCGGGCGCGGGCAGGATCGCCCGTGCGTCCTGCGATGCGGTGCCGTCGGCCACGGCGAGCTGCGTCGTCGCGGAACCACTCCACTGCGCGGCTGCGGTCGTCGCGAGCGAAAGGGAGAGCAACGCGCCGGCGATCGTCGAGTGACGGTGTTTCATGCTTCCCTCGGTGGCTCGCGTCGGAGTCGCGACGCGGCCGATAGCCTAGCGTCTGTTGCCCGTAACGTCGGGAAACGGTGCCGACTCGGGCTACGCCGTGCGACGCCGCGCGGCGACCCACAGCGCGACCGGCATGACGAGCGCCCACTCGAGCGCGAGTCCTGAGATCGCGAGCCAGCGCGGATCGTTGCCGAGGCGGATCGCGCCGAGTCGCTCGGCGCCGAGGTAGGCGAGCGGGCCGAACACGGCGCCGAGTGCGGCACCGAGGACCAGGCGCCCGACCATCCACGACATCGACGAGTGCAGCAGCGTCGCGAACGACGCCCACAGCGCGGCGATCCACACCGGCACGAGTCCGATCGCGAGACCGCCTTCGAATCGCTGGATGCCGGTCGCGACCGCGATCTGGTCCATCGCCACGCCAGTCGCGGTCACGATCGCGATCGTCGGCAGTTCGAGCCGGCGTCGCGACGAGAACGCGAGGTGGGTCGCGATCCACGTTCCCGCGACGACGATCCCGATCCACGCCTGCCGCTCGGCCGCCGTCGACACGACGACGAACCAGACGCACTGGAACGCGACGAAGTTGACGAGCTTCGCCGCGAGCGCTGGGTCACGCGCGGCGCAGTCGCGGTTCGTCGACGCCATCGAGTCTCGGCAGGATCGGATCCATGCGGCACAGCGGTTTCGTGAACACGATCTGCGCGACGCCGAGCTGGCGTTCCTCGAAGCCGCCGGCGCAGTAGCAGAGGTAGTAGTCCCACAGCCGCAGGAAGGCTTCATCGTAGCTGCCGAGCGCGAGGATCTCCTCGCGATTCGCGTGCAGGTTCCCGCGCCAGCGCCGCAGCGTCTCCGCGTAGTGCGGCGCCATGTCCTCGAGGTGGAACATCCGCAGGTCGGTGCGCGCGGCCATCGCGTCGCCGATCGCCGTGATCGACGGGATGAAGCTGCCGGGGAAGATGTAGCGCTTGATGAAGTCCACCTCGCGCACGGCGCGCGCGTAGAGCTGGTCCTGGATCGTGATGACCTGGATGGCCATGACGCCGTCCGGCTTCAGGCGCGCGCTGCACGCATGCATGTAGTCGCCGAGAAACTCGTGGCCGACGGCTTCGATCATCTCGACCGAGACCAGCTTGTCGTACTCGCCCTCGAGATCGCGGTAGTCGCGTTCGAGGACCTCGATCCGATCCTCGAGCCCGGCGCGGCGGACCCGTTCGCGCGCGAGCTCGAACTGCTGCCGCGAGATCGTCGTCGTCGTGACACGGCAGCCGTAGTGACGTGCGGCGTGGATCGCCATGCTGCCCCAGCCCGTGCCGATCTCGAGCAGGTGGTCGTCCGGCTTCAGGTCGAGCTTGCGGCACAGCCGGTCCAGCTTCTCGATCGAGGCCTGTTCGAGCGTCATGCCGGGGTGCGCGAAGCACGCGCTCGAGTACGTCATCGTCGGGTCGAGGAAGCGTTCGAAGAAGTCGTTGCCGAGGTCGTAGTGCGCCGCGATGTTCGCCTTGCTGCCCGACTTGGTGTTGCGGCGCAGGCGGTGGAACAGC